>CAZZHJ010000137.1:0-6076 GCA_964653815.1 uncultured Lachnospiraceae bacterium | reverse complement strand
AAGTGGGCAAGGTCATTAAGGAAGGCGGTGTCGGTGTGACGATTTCCAGCCAGTCCGGTCACAGGATGCCTGCGCTTTCTGCCAAAGAGGATGAGCAGCTGGCAGTTACTCCCGCAGAAGAACTGCTGGGTCTGGAGATTTTAAAGCCTGAAAATATCAGGGATACCCTGCATGCGTACCAGATGGCGAAACGCTGTAATGAGAAAAGGGTAATGGCGGAAGCCGTGAAATGGGGAGAAAGAGGCGCGCGCATCAATTCCATTTCCCCGGGAATCATTGTTACCCCTCTTGCCATTGATGAATTTAACGGTCCCCGCGGCGATTTCTATAAAAACATGTTTGCAAAATGTCCCGCAGGACGGCCGGGAACGGCAGATGAGGTGGCAAATGTGGCTGAACTTTTAATGAGTGAGAAAGGTGCATTTATTACCGGAGCGGATTTCCTGATTGACGGAGGCGCAACAGCATCTTATTTTTACGGTCCGTTAAAACCGGAGGCATAATGATTCTCAAGAGTGATAAACAATAGAAAGTACGCTTTGCGGACTTTCTATTGCTATGAAAAGAGAAAGGATATGCATAAAATGAAAAATAATTATTTTAAGAAAAAAATATGGGCTGTCACCCTTGCCTTTGCCATATTGGCTGGGCTGACGGCCTGTGGAAAGAGCAGTGAACAGACAGAGGATGGACAGGATACTATAGTGCAGGCAGAAGAGGAGCAATCTATAGAGGAAGACACCACAGTTTCTGTCAGTGAGCCTGTAGCGGAGGAAACCGGGGCAGACACGGAAACAGAAATCCCTGAAAATACGACAGAAGGAACGGAAAGCAATGTACTGATTGCTTATTTTTCACGGGTGGGGAATATGGACTTTAATGCAAATGTTGATGCAGTTGTTTCTGCCAGTGTAAATATGGATGGCGGCAATGTTGCAGGCAATGCCGAGCTGTTGGCATACATGGTGCAGGAGACAGCAGGCGGCGATTTGTTCTTCATTGAAACTGTGGAGAAGTATCCTGCGGAGTATCGTGAAACCACCAATCAGGCAAAAACAGAGCAGAATAACGGCACCCGCCCGGAACTTTCCTCTCATGTGGAAAATATGGATGCATATGATACGGTTATTTTGATTTATCCCAACTGGTGGGGGACTCTTCCACAGCCGGTAGTTACTTTTTTAGAAGAATATGATTTTTCGGGAAAAACGATACTGCCTCTTTGCACTCATGAAGGAAGCGGATTGGGAGGAAGTGAGAGAGACATTCAATCCATATGTCCAAACGTGCAGCTTTTGGATGGACTTTCAGTGAGAGGCTCCAATGCAGGCAGTGCACAGGCGGAAGTGGAAGAATGGATTAACGGCTCCGGAATTTTGGAATAAGGAGACGTCCGGGAAGAAGCAGTGAGAGGAAAAACTATGTCAGCTAAAAGGAAAATCAGAATGGCAACAGACCTTGTCATGATCACACTGCTTCCTGTACTGATGGCTTACTCGTTAGTGGGGGAAGCTGTCCATGAGTGGCTGGGCATAGTAATGTCCCTTTTATTTATCATACATCATATATTTAACCGGCATTGGTACAAAAATCTTATAAAAGGGCCATATCCGCCCTTACGGATGTTGAGTGCGGGAATTAATCTGTTGTTAGTCGTAGTTATGATTACATTGCCGGTCAGTGGGATTATGATGGCAAAGCACACATTTCATTTTATCCGATTTCCGTCAGGAGCGGCTTCTGCACGGCTCATACATTTGCTTGCTTCTTATTGGGGATTTGTGCTGATGTGTTTACATCTTGGACTTCATTGGAATATAGTTCTCGGTAAGATCAAGCGGGCTATGGGCATTACAAAAAAATCATTGTGGAGAGCGTGGTTACTGCGTATGCCGGGTGTCGCTGGCAGCATATATGGAGGCTATGTCTTTTTTAAAAGAGGTTTTGCAGAATACATGTTTTTGAAAACGCAGTTTGTGTTCTACGATTATGATAAGCCGCTGTCCTTATTTTTCATGGACTATCTGGCAGTTATGGCACTGTTTGTATTTATCGGGCATTATGTGACAAAGGGAATTGGAAAAGAAAGGCAGGGTAATATTATGGACGACAAAGAATTACTTACAAAGTGTTACCATGCAATGTATCATGGGATGATTAGGAAGGACATGGAATTGCTTGAGGACTCGCTGGATGAGTCTTTTGTGCTGGTCCATATGACCGGGATGCGTCAGACAAAGCGTCAGTATATGGATTATATAGCAAATGGCACGTTAAATTATTATTCTGAAGAAACAGAACATATGGAGATTACAGTGGATGAGAATCAGGCGCAGCTCATAGGAAAAAGCAGGGTAAATGCAGCGGTGTTCGGCGGTGATAAGCATGTGTGGAGGCTGCAGCTGTCCATGAAAGCAGTTAAAAGGAATGGAAAATGGTATATGACAGAAGCGTCAGCTTCAACCTATTAAAGGAGGAACAAGAAGGTGAAAAAAAGAGTTTTAGGAAAAGATTTGGAAGTATCTGCGGTCGGTCTTGGCTGTATGGGATTTACCCATGCCTATGGTCCTGCAATGGATGAAAAAGAGGCTGCAAAGGTAATTGAAGAAGCAGTGGATATGGGGTATCTCTATTTTGATACAGCTGAATGCTATATAGGAAACCGCGAGGACGGTTCCCTCGCCTATAATGAGGACCTTGTAGGAGAAACGCTGAAGCCCTATCGTAAAGACGTTGTAATCGCCAGTAAATTTGGCGTACATCACAGTCCGCAGGGACTGGTAACGGATTCCCGTCCGGAGACTATCCGAGGGGCGCTGGAAGGCAGCTTAAAGCGCCTGCAGACTGATTATATTGATCTGTATTACCAGCACAGAATCGATTCGAAGATTCCTGCCGAGGAAGTGGCAGGGGTTATGGCGGAACTGATAAAGGAGGGGAAAATCCTGCATTGGGGCATTTCGGAAACGGATGAGACCTATCTGAGGAAAGCCCATGCCGTATGTCCGGTTACCTGCATCCAGAACCGCTATTCCATGATGGCACGTTGGTATGAGTCCTTATTTCCAGTGTTAGAGGAACTACAGGTAGGCTATGTGGCATTCAGTCCCCTGGCAAACGGAATTCTTTCTGATGCATTTGGGAAAGGAAGTAAGTTTGCGGAAGGGGATTACCGTAATTTTATGCCTCAGTATAAGGATGAAGCAATAGATACCAATCAGGAGTTAATGGAATATATCCGCACTCTGGCAGAAGAAAAGCAAGCAACACCGGCACAGATTTCCCTTGCATGGATGATAAGTAAAAAGCCGTATATCGTGCCGATTCCGGGTTCCAGAAAAGCAGAGCGTGTCCGGGAAAATGCAAAAGCGGCTGATATAGAATTGACGACACAGGAAGTGGAGGAGATTGACGAGAAACTGGAACATATAAAGATTTCTGGCGTGTTTGGCGGCTCTTCAATAAAATAATATAGTATATGGAGGAAAATGAGAAATGGAACTTATAAAAGGACAGAAATTCGGATTTGGCTGTATGAGGATGCCGGTGCTTAATGCATCGGACCAGACAACTTTTGATTATGAAAAGATTGAGAAGCTTTTTGACTGTTTTCTGGAACAGGGATTTTCTTATTTTGACACTGCCTATACCTATCATGGATATCAGGCTGAAAAAGCAGTAAAAAAGGCGCTGGTGGACCGTTATCCGAGAGAACGTTTCCAGCTTGCCACCAAGATGCCGCTGCGCGATTTTAAAGATGAGGAAGACTTGGAAAAAATCTTTGAGGAACAGCTTGAAAACTGCGGGGTGGATTACTTTGATTTTTATCTGCTTCACAATATGGGACATAACGTGTATGATAAATGTTGTATGTATCATGCTTTTGATTTTGTCAAAAATAAAAAGGATGAAGGAAAGATAAAGGCAGTCGGAATGTCCTTTCATGACATGCCGGAGCTTTTAGAAGAAATCCTTGAAAAATATGGGGAGGGACTGGATTTCCTTCAGCTTCAGATTAATTACATAGATTGGGAACAGCCCAATGTGCAGGCAAGGAGATGTCTGGAGATTGCCAACAAATATCAAAAACCCGTAATCGTCATGGAACCCTGTAAAGGCGGAACCCTGACAAATGTCCCCAAAGAAGCGGAAAAGCTGATGAAAGAATATCATCCGGAGGCATCTGTGGCAAGCTGGGCGATGCGTTTTACCGCCAGCCAGAAAGGGGTATTCCGGGTGCTCAGCGGAATGAATACGATGGAGCAGGTACTTGATAATACCGGCACATTTCAAGATTTTAAACCCTTGGACGAAGGAGAATATGAGGTAATCCGCAAGGTGGCGGAGATTATCAATAAAAAGACGGCAGTTCCCTGTACAGCATGTGAATACTGTACCCATGGCTGCCCGAAAAAGATTGCGATTCCCCAGTATTTTGCTTTGTATAACAGCGTAATGCGTACTTCGGGAAGCTTTTCAAGCCAACAGGTATATTACAATAATATTGTCTTAAATGACCACGGAAAAGCCGGTGACTGCATAAAGTGCGGAAAGTGTGAACAGGCATGTCCCCAGCATCTTCCTATCAGGGAGCATTTGAAGAAAGTGGAAGAGAAATTTGAAGGGGAAAGCATCATTCCGGTACGGAAATAGATATAGAAAAGATAATCATACTGAGAATGGAAAAGGAGGAAAAGAAATGGAACAGTATTTTGGAGAAGCTACACCCAAGCTGGGATTTGGCCTGATGAGACTGCCCAAAAAGAGCACAGGGAAAATTGACATTGAGCAGACCAAGAAAATGGTGGATCTGTTCATGGATGCCGGATTAACTTATTTTGATACGGCATATGTGTATGACGACGGAGATTCGGAGCGCGCCGCAAAGGAGGCGCTGGTTGACAGATATCCCCGCGAAAGCTTTACGCTGGCAACAAAGCTTTGTGCATGGATGGGAGCGAATAGTGAAGAGACTGCAAAACAGCAGTTTTATACCAGTCTGGAACGTACCGGGGCAGGATATTTTGACTATTATCTGCTTCATGCACTGCAGGTGGGCAATTATAAGAAATATGATGAGTACCATATTTGGGATTTTGTAAAGGAACAGAAGGAAAAAGGACTGATTAAGCATTGGGGTTTTTCTTTCCATGCAGGTCCCGACCTTCTGGATGAAATTCTGACAGCACACCCGGATGCGGAATTCGTACAGCTGCAGCTGAACTATGCAGACTGGGAAAATCCGGATGTGACAGCAAGGGCAAATTATGAGGTTGCCAGAAAGCATGGGAAATCCATTATAGTCATGGAACCGGTTAAAGGCGGCGCTCTGGCCAATCCGCCTAAGGCAGTTCAGGACATTTTCCGCAAAGCCGACCCGGAGGCGTCCTTTGCGTCATGGGCTATCCGCTATGTTGCTTCTCTGGAAGGAATCATTACAGTGTTGTCCGGTATGTCCAATATGGAGCAGATGGAAGATAATCTTTCTTATATGAAACAATTTAAGCCCTTAAACGCCAAAGAGCAGGAAGCCATTAGAAAGGCACAGGAAGAGATTAACGGAATAAAATCCATCCCCTGTACGGGATGCCACTATTGTACGGCAGGATGTCCTAAGAAGATTCCGATTCCAGAAATTTTTGCGGCACGGAACAAGCAGCTGGTATGGGGACAGCTGGAAGAAGGGAAAACCGAATATGCAGAAGCTGTTTCGGGGGCGGGTGCAGCGTCAGACTGTATTGCATGTGGACAGTGCGAGAGGGCATGTCCCCAGCAGATTCCTGTTATTGACAGATTAAAGGAATGTGCAGCGACATTTGGAAAGTGATAACAACAATCTCTGAAGAACGTGCTGATACAAAAGGCCGGATTCAGTGAAAGGTTTCGGAAACATATGGGGTATGAGCAAAGACTTGGGGCTGAATTGCAGCGCTGCTCTTAAGCATGAAAAATATCATTCAACGTGTTCAGCCCATTCCCCTTTTTGCTGATGACAATCACCCGGTCGCCGGACTGAATCCTGCTGTTTCCGTCTGGTATAATCACCTGCCCCTGACGGATAATCATTGCAATCAGA
>CAZZHJ010000136.1:4709-6092 GCA_964653815.1 uncultured Lachnospiraceae bacterium | reverse complement strand
ATTGGTTGAAGCTGGTTATGATCCCAGAAATGCATACTTTGAGTGTATCCATGAAATGAAGCTGATTGTTGATCTGATTTATCAGTCAGGCTTCTCAGGAATGAGATATTCCATTTCCAACACTGCAGAATACGGCGACTATATTACAGGACCCAAGATTATTACAGAGGACACCAAGAAAGCAATGAAACAGATTCTTTCCGATATTCAGGACGGTTCTTTTGCAAAAGAGTTCCTTTTGGATATGTCTCCTGCAGGACGTCAGGTTCATTTCAAGGCTATGAGAAAGCTTGCAAGCGAGCATCCTTCAGAAGTTGTAGGCGAGGATATCCGCAAGCTCTACAGCTGGAATGGCGAGGATAAGCTGATCAACAACTAATGCCATAAAGGTATAAAACGGTATTTTATGACCCCGGGCTTTTCAAGTCCGGGGTTTTATGGTATGATAAGAAGAATTTTGGATTCTAAAAGGAGGAAATGTAATTGGAAACTTATACGGGAGAAAATAAAAACAACATGCAAGATGGAGAGAATCTGAAAGCAACGGATTCAGCAGAGGATTTGTTTCTGCCCGGAGGCTTTGATTCATTCGGTGGAACACCGGAGCCTATGAATGCCGATATGGGGCAAATGAACAGCAATATGGGACAGCTGGGAAACGTTGATTATGGAAATGATTATGGTTCGGCGGATTATAGCACAAACCGTTGGGCAAATCCCATCATAGTCTTAAAATTTGAGGAACAGATATCTAATTCCTTTAAGCCAACCCAATATAGTAGGTATAAAGGGATGAGTGAGGAAGCGGCAAAGGGATTCGTGAAATCCTTTGCCCGGCTTTATATAAATATTGTTTTCGTGATAATGGCTCTTGTTATGCTGTTGAGTGGAATGGGTAGTGGTGCCGGTATACTGATTATGGCTGTCTTTTTGGGAATTGCATATTTTTTATCAATATTCTTAGAACCTTATTCATTCAGGCTGAGGGCTTTTATTTACAGAGTGATTTTTGGGACTTTGATTACGGCTGTTACGAAGGCAAATATTTCTTCCACTAATTTGTATATTGTATCAATTTATGCCTGTGTCCCCTGTATGGTAATTAGCACACTGATGACTTGTATTATCGCACTGGCATATGCGCTTTTCCCGTTGTTATTATATCCGCTTGCTACTGTGTCAAGTATTGTTTCAATTGTCCAATTATTCATACCGGTTATTATTATGGCAATTGCTATACCGAGAATGGAATAAAGAATATATAGAAAATATACATATTAAATGATGGAGGAAATTATATGAATACTTATGATGGTGGCAATAATATGGGAGGAAATCCTAATCAGCAGGGTAATCCTTACCAGCAGGGTACCCCTTACCAAC
>CAZZHJ010000136.1:0-4609 GCA_964653815.1 uncultured Lachnospiraceae bacterium | reverse complement strand
AAGGTAATCCCTACCAGCAGGGTAATCCCTACCAACAAGGTAATCCTTACCAGCAGGGTACCCCCTACCAACAAGGTAATCCCTATCAGCAGGGTACCCTCTACCAACAAGGTAATCCCTACCAGCAGGGTAATCCCTACCAACAAGGTAATCCTTACCAGCAAGGTAACCCCTACCAACAGGGGAGTCCTTATCAACAAGGTAATCCTTATCAGCAAGGAGCACCTTATCAAAACGGTGCATATAATAATTTTAACAATCAATCCGGCGGCTATGGTGGAAACCAGGTTCCCCAGAAGGCTCCCAATGTTTTCAAACAGTTTTTTTATGCTTTTGTGCCTTCCAAATACGGGCATTTGGCAAATGTAAGGGCAGGCGGCGTGATTGGCTTCGTTACGTTGATGACTTTTGTTGCAACGCTGATTCTTTTGATTAGCACGTCAGTCCGCCTTTTTGCTATCGGTGAATTGGAAGAGGTTTTGGATGAAATTCCGGATTTTGAAATAAGAGACGGAAGATTTTACATTGAAGAAGAGTTTATAATTAATCAAGGGGATACGGCTTTCTATATTACGGACGAAGTGGATGAATTTACTTATGATGATGTAAAGGTGCTGCGAGATGAAGGCTATACCGATATTCTTCTGGTTGGCAGGTATAATATGGTCATGTATCAAGATATGAAATTTCAGGAGTTTGCTTTTTCGGATTTTCCGCCAGACACTACTTTCAATAAGTCATGGATTATTGATACCTTTGTGCCTATTATATGGCTCTGCATGTTAATAGGAATGTTGGTCTTCTTTGTATTCAGGACCTTGTGGTATTTTGCCTGTGCAGCCATGTATTTACTGGTTGGTTTGGTTATAGCTTCTATAATGCGGAAAAATGTTTCGGCAGGAAACTTGTTTAAAACAGCAGTATATGCGAAAGTGCTTATGTTTGTAGTGGCGTTTGTAATCAGCCTGATTCCTTTTGCTTCGACGATTGCAATACCGGGAATCCTGAAGATAGCAGTAAGACTTATAGTTACGGTTGCTTTTATGTGCTTTGCTATTCCGCATATGCCGCAAAAAAGATAGAACTGGAGGAATAAAAGTGATTTATGATAATGTTCTTGATTGTATGGGAAGTACGCCCGTTATTCGTTTAAACAGAATGGTGCCCGAAAACGCGGCAGAAGTTCTGGTCAAATTTGAGGGCTTAAATGTAGGCGGCTCTATTAAAACAAGAACAGCTTTTTATATGATCAAGCAAGCCGAAAAAGAAGGCAGAATTAATAAGGATACCATTATCGTAGAGCCTACCAGTGGGAATCAGGGAATCGGTCTGGCATTGGTAGGCGCTGTTAAGGGATATAAAACGATTATCATTATGCCCGATTCTGTCAGTGAGGAACGGAGAAAGCTGGTAAAGCATTATGGTGCAGAAGTGATTGTAGTCCATGATGACGGGAATATAGGTGATGCCATTGAAGAATGTACACAGATTGCTATGAAGATGGCGGCGGAAAATCCTAACGTATATGTACCCCAGCAGTTTGAAAATCCTGCAAATCCTATGGTGCATAAAAGACATACGGCTTTGGAGATTTTAGAGCAGGTGGCGGGACCGGTAGACGGTTTTTGCTCCGGTATCGGTACAGGAGGCACCTTAAGCGGCATTGGCGAGGTGTTAAAGGCACATAATCCCGATGTTACCATTTGGGCTGTAGAACCGGAAAATGCTGCAATATTAGCAGGAGGAACGGTAGGAACTCATTTGCAGATGGGAATTGGGGATGGACTGATTCCCAAAAACCTGAACAAGAACATTTATGAGGATATCTATGTGGTAAGTGATGAAGAGGCAATCAGAACAGCAAAAGATCTTGCAGCAAAAGAAGGGCTGATGTGCGGAATTTCCAGCGGCACCAATGTTGCAGCTGCCATCGCCATGGCTAAAAAACTGGGAAAAGGCAAAACCGTTGTCACAGTTTTGCCTGATACTGCGGAAAGATATTTTTCTACGCCTCTTTTTGATAAGGAGTAGTCTGAGAAAATAAGGAAACGTATTTCTTAATCGATATTTTCCTGATATTTTTTGATGAATTCCATAAACTTTTTCATGGTATCCGACATGGGGATATCCTCCCTGTAGGCAAAACCAACTTTGCGCTTTGGAATGGTACGTTTAAAGGTCAGCTCTTTAAATGTACCGTTTTTTATGTCTTCCAGAACAAAATCCCTGATTACACAGGCAATGCCAAGATCAATTTTGGCCAGTTCAATTAAAAGATCCATGGTGTTGATTTCCAGAATATTGTTCATGGTAATCTGATGTGCGGACAAATAGTTGTCCACATATTTACGGGAAACATTTTCTTTGTTCAGCATCATAAAGTTGGCGTTTGCTAATAAAGATGTTTTGCTGCCGTTTTCACGTATACGTAGATTTTTTAAATAGGTATCCGTAGCGACAAAAGTATCCTGGATTTCACAGATAGGCTCATAATGCAGGGAATCCGTATTGTATGGAATACCTACAAGACCTATTTCGGTTACGCCGTTTTCAATATCTCTGATCGTCTCCATAGAAGGATGACAGGTAATGGATATGGTAATATGGGGATTTTCCTTGATAAATTCCTTTAAGTAGGGAAGCAGCACATATTTACATAGAGTAATGCTGACACCAATGGATAAATGAGAAACGCCCAGTCTTGCTATTTTACGAAGCTGTTCCTCGCCACTGTTTATGGAAGCAAAGGCATTCCTTACCTGTTCGTAGAGAATCCGTCCTTCTTCTGTCAGGGTTACCCCTCTGGAACTGCGGATAAACAAGGTGGTTTCCAGATTATTTTCCAGCTTGGAAATGGCTTTGCTGATTGCTGGCTGGCTGATATAAAGCTCTTTTGCCGCAAGGGAAATATTTTTGTTTTTAGCCACCGTATAAAAGATATGATACAAATTTAGATTATTTTCCATTGTGATGCCTCCTTTGTCATAACAGCCCTAATGACTGATGCATTGTGTAATTATGAATCAATATAGGATAAGAATAGATTATCATAACTGATAATTATAGTAAATATAAATAATATGTATTTTAATTATATTGTAAATTGTGATAGGATGTTATAGTAGAGATGCATGACATCTAAAATCAGATATAAAAATGATATCAAAAGGAGGACTATGGAATGGGAATGACAATGACACAAAAGATTCTTGCCGCACATGCCGGACTGGAAAAAGTGGAAGCCGGACAATTAATCGAGGCGGAATTGGATCTTGTTCTGGGAAATGATATTACCAGCCCTGTAGCCATTAAGGAAATGGATAAGATGAAGGTGGACGGGGTTTTTGATAAAGATAAAATTGCCCTTGTACCGGATCACTTTGTACCTAATAAAGATATTAAATCAGCACAGCATTGTAAATGCGTAAGGGAATTTGCATACAAAAACCAGATTACCAATTATTTTGAAGTGGGAGAAATGGGAATTGAACATGCGCTGCTTCCCGAAAAAGGTTTGACGGTTGCGGGAGATGTAATTATCGGAGCTGATTCCCATACATGTACATATGGGGCTTTGGGCGCTTTTTCCACAGGTGTAGGAAGCACGGATATGGCTGCGGGAATGGCAACAGGAAAGGCATGGTTTAAGGTGCCCGGGGCCATTAAATTCAATCTGGTGGGAGAATTGCCGGAATGGGTAAGTGGTAAGGATCTGATTTTACATATTATCGGCATGATCGGTGTGGATGGTGCTTTATACAAATCCATGGAATTTGTAGGAGAAGGCGTGAAGAGCCTTTCCATGGACGACCGCTTTACCATTGCCAATATGGCAATTGAAGCAGGCGGTAAAAACGGTATTTTCCCTGTAGATGAATTAGCAATTGCTTATATGAAGGAGCATTCCACAAAGAATTATACCGTTTATGAAGCGGATGCAGATGCGGTTTATGATGAGGAATATACTATTGATTTAAGTCAATTAAGACCGACTATCGCATTCCCTCATCTGCCGGAAAATACAAAGACCATTGATGAGATTACGGAGGATATTACAATTGACCAGGTTGTAATCGGTTCCTGTACAAACGGCCGTATCGATGATTTAAGATGTGCGGCGAAAATCCTTAAGGGAAAACATGTGGCAAAAGGAATGAGATGTATCATTATTCCTGCAACACAGGCAATTTACATGCAGGCAATGGAAGAAGGTTTGTTAAAAATCTTTATTGAAGCGGGTGCGGTTGTTTCCACCCCCAGCTGCGGTCCCTGCCTTGGCGGTTATATGGGTATCTTGGCGGAAGGCGAGAGATGCGTCTCCACCACAAACCGTAACTTTGTGGGACGTATGGGACATGTGGATTCGGAAATTTATCTGGCAAGCCCTGCCGTAGCAGCAGCCAGTGCCGTAGCAGGAAAGATTTCCTGCCCATGCAGATTATAGGAGGAATGAGAGATGAAAAACGCAAAAGGAATTGTATTTAAATATGGCGATAATGTGGATACGGATGTAATCATTCCGGCAAGGTATCTGAATTCTTCCGATGCGGCTGAGCTTGCTACCCACTGCATGGAAGATATCGACAAAGAATTTGTAAATAAGGTAAAT
>CAZZHJ010000135.1:0-6137 GCA_964653815.1 uncultured Lachnospiraceae bacterium | reverse complement strand
GCTTCCCATCTTCCTGTCTCCCAGCAGGCTGGCGGAATCCCTGTCCAAAAGAGGAATGGTATTGTAATCCACCTGCTTAATATCTTCTGCAAAGTTTCCCTCCTCCACAGTCATCAGATCCCGGTATTTCGCAGCATTAATAACCGGAGAAGATAAGAATGTTCCAATTGCCAGAATAACCAGCATCACACCGATTATGCCAAATGTGATTTTAACGGGCATTCCCGTCCCCGGCCTAAATTCCGTAAAGATACCTCCCGGTCCCCTTTTTCCGGTGGCATTTCCTGTTCTTATAGACAAATAAACACCCAAAGCTGCAATCAGCACAATTAAAAACCACCATGTCCCTGTGGAATGCAGATTAAAAGCCGGCAATGTAATGTAATAGTAAATAAAGGCAATCAATAATGCTATAATAACGCCTATGACTTTCCAGATTGTTGATTTTTTCATATTTTCTGTTCTCCTTTAGTCTGTTCAGAAGCTTGCTCTCTCAAATTCTATCCGTAAATCTGTACAGTGTCAAGATAATATACAAGGAGGGCATTTTCCTAAAGATATACCATAACAGCGGCAATTGACATTCCTCCTGCAAACTTATAAAATAAGACTATCTGCAGAACCTGCAACAGAAAGTATTTTGCAAGTTTTGATTCAGGAATAATAAGCTGTCTGTAAAAGACAGTACTATTTACGGAGGCATTTCAATGACCCCTAATACTTATGGCTTTATCGGTCTCGGACTAATCGGCGGTTCCATAGCAAAGGCAATCAGGGCGGCACTGCCCCATGCCCGGATCGTGGCTTTTGATGCCAACGCCGATTCCCTTGCACTTGCTAAAAAAGAACAGATTGCCGATAATATTTTTTCAGAACCGTGTGCGGAAACTTTTTCCGCATTGGGAAACTGCGAATTTATTTTTTTATGCGCTCCGGTTTCCGCCAACGATAAAAATCTGGAATTGATTATCCCCCATCTGTCGGAAAGCTCCCTGCTTACTGATGTGGGAAGCGTGAAAAACACAATACACAGCGTGATCGACACTTTCGGACTTTCCCACCGCTTTATCGGCGGACATCCCATGGCGGGCAGCGAAAAAAGTGGCTATGGAAATGCCGATGAAAAAATACTGGAAAATGCCTATTATATCCTAACGCCAGGACAAGGCGTACCACAGGAACGGGTTGATGTATTAAAGGACCTTGTGTCAAAAATGCGCGCCATTCCCCTTGTTTTGGAAGCGGCACGGCACGACTACATTACTGCAGCAATCTCCCATCTTCCCCACATTATTGCATCCAGCCTTGTAAATCTGGTTCATGACGAAGATGAGAACGGTCTTATGAAAATGATTGCCGCAGGAGGCTTTAAGGATATTACCAGAATTGCCTCTTCCTCGCCCGTTATGTGGCAGTCCATCTGCTTAACCAATACAGATAATATTATACAGCTTTTAAACGATTATATCCGTTCTCTGGAAACCATTCGCAGCAGACTTGAAGAACAAAATGCCAGCATTTTATATGACTTTTTTGATAGCGCCAAGGCATACCGGGATTCCTTCAACAACATAGGAAGCGGCCCCATCAAAAAGGAATATGTTTTATATGTGGATTTAAAGGATAATGTTGGCGCCATTGCCAAAACCGCCACCATTCTCGCCAATGCACATATTAGCATTAAGAATATTGGCATCATGCACAACAGAGAAGTACAAGACGGAGCTCTGCGGATTGAATTTTATGACGAACCTTCCATGAACCTTGCCAAAGCTACTCTGACAAAGGAAGGCTATAAAATTTTTTAATCTCACAAAAAATACAGATGCATTATATTATACTGCATACAGGAGAAAACACATGAATTTTAATAAAGTAAAAACCTTAAAGGGGGAAGTAACCGTCCCCGGCGACAAATCCATTTCCCACAGAGCCGTTATGTTCGGCTCCATTTCAAAGGGACTTACGGAAATTACTAACTTTTTGCAGGGTGCAGACTGCCTGTCCACCATTTCCTGCTTCGGAAAGCTGGGCATTGAAATTGAAAACAAACCTGACAAAATCTTGGTGCACGGCAAAGGACTTCACGGTCTGACCGCTCCCGATTCCGTCTTAGACGCCGGCAACAGCGGCACTACCACCCGCCTCATTTCCGGTATTCTGGCTCCCCAGGGCTTTACCACTACTTTAACCGGCGACGCTTCCATTCAGAAACGTCCTATGAAAAGAATTATAGAACCGCTGTCCATGATGGGTGCGGATATAAAAAGCTTAACCGGAAACGACTGTGCACCTTTAGAGATTAACGGCAGACCATTAACCGGTATCCACTATACATCCAAAGTGGCATCCGCCCAGGTTAAATCCGCCATTCTTCTGGCTGGACTGTACTCTTCAGGGGAAACCTCAGTAACAGAGCCCGTTATCAGCCGAAACCATACAGAAATCATGTTAAGCCATTTCGGCGCACAGATTACCACAAAAGACACTACCGCCTCCATTTTGCCGGAACCGACACTGGAAGGACGTAAAATCGTGGTTCCCGGAGACATCTCTTCCGCCGCCTACTTTATTGCAGCAGGCCTGATTGTTCCCGGCGCTGAAATTTTAATTAAAAACGTAGGAATCAACGAAACCCGTGACGGCATATTAAGAGTTGCCAAACAGATGGGAGGAAATATTACGTTATTAAATGAAAATCGCGACAGCGGAGAACCCGTTGCAGATATTCTGGTTTCCCACAGCTTGCTGCATGGAACCGAAATAAAAGGCTCCATCATTCCCACCCTGATCGATGAGCTCCCCGTCATTGCCATAATGGCGGCCTATGCCGAAGGCACAACAGTCATTGCCGACGCCGCAGAGCTTAAAGTAAAGGAATCCAACCGCATCGACGTCATGGTAAACAACTTAACTGCCATGGGTGCGGATATTACCGGTACAGAAGACGGCATGATCATAAAAGGCGGTCGCCCTCTTCACGGTGCTTTGATTCATTCCATGGACGACCACAGAATCGCCATGAGCTTTGCTGTAGCCTCTTTACAGGCAGAAGGCACAACAACCATTGAAGGCGGGGAATGCGTCAATATCTCCTATCCCGGATTTTATAAAGATTTGGAAGCTTTATCTGTTATATAAAGAATTATATCAAAAAACGGATTTTACCTGGGCTCACAACTGTAACCCCGGATAAAATCCGTTTTTTATCTCTCAAACTCTTGTCTGCTGCTTTTCCATCTGTCAAAGCAGTTACTCCTGACTATTTACGGTATCATAAATTTCAATGCGGGCCGCATCAATTTCCGGCATACCGATAAAAACACCACCGTATTTGAATATCTCTTCCTCTTTCTCGATACGTACAATCTCTATAAAAGCATGGATAACCTCTTTGGTCCATATAGTTAAATAAGCTTCATATACTGCGCCGATTTCCAGCGGAATCGTACAACTGAACCCCAGTCCCCCTTTTGAAACATCTGCAACCTGAATAGCTACCTGTTCCGCTTCTGCTCCATTATCCAATCGTTTAATAATCAGACGGGATTCCAATTCCAGTCTTTTATTTCTTCTTCTTTCTTTGCCTTCCATATTTACCCCCGTTATATATTTCAAATTTCAACATCGGTCATTTTCATTTTATCCGAAAATTGTAATAATTACAAGATAATCATTGCATCTCCGAAAGAAAAAAAGCGATATTTTTCCGCCACAGCTTCTTTATAAGCCCTTAAGACATTTTCACGCCCTGCCAAAGCGCTAACCAGCATAATTAATGTGGACTCCGGAAGATGAAAATTGGTAATAAGACCATCTAAAACTTTAAACCGATAGCCCGGATAAATAAAGATTTCCGTATTACCGCTGCCCGGATGCACCATTCCCTTTTCATCTGCAGCACTTTCAATGGTTCTACAGCTAGTGGTTCCCACGCAAATCACTCTGCCGCCTTCCTCTTTTGTCCTGTTAATGGTATCGGCCGCCTCTTTTGTAATCTCATAAAACTCTGAATGCATATGATGATTTAATATATTATCTTCTTTTACCGGACGGAAAGTCCCAAGTCCCACATGTAACGTGACATAGGCAGTCTTGATTCCCATTCCTTCTATCTCCGCCAGAAGCTCCGGTGTAAAATGGAGTCCTGCCGTAGGCGCTGCCGCAGAGCCTTCATATTTTGCATAAACTGTCTGATAACGGTTCTTATCCTGAAGCTTATGTGTAATATAAGGCGGAAGGGGCATCTCACCGAGACGGTCCAGGATTTCTTCAAAAATACCTTCATAGGTAAATTGTATCAGCCTGTTTCCCTCTTCCACGACCTCCAGCACTTCTCCCTTTAACAAACCGCCGCCAAAAATAATCTTCGCTCCCGGTCTTGCCTTCTTTCCGGGCTTTACCAGAGTTTCCCAACAGTCATTTTCTTTTCTTTTTAAGAGCAGCACTTCAATCGCCGCTCCCGTTTCTTCTTTATGTCCTATCAATCTGGCGGGGATTACCTTGGTGTTATTCAACACAAGGCAGTCTCCCGGCTTTAGAAAGGATGCAACATCCCGGAAGGAATGATGCCCTGTTTTCCCGTTTTCTTTATCCAGGCTAAGCAGCCTGGAGCTGCTCCGGTCCTTTAATGGATCCTGGGCAATCAATTCTTCCGGTAAATCATAATAAAAGTCGGATTTTTTTAAGCTATCCATATTACTGCCTCAGTTCAATTTCCATGCTGCTAAGGCCATTAAGAATTTTCTTCATAACAGAGGAAACATCATTTTCCTCCAATGTGCGGTCATTTGCACGGAATGTCACAGAATATGCAACGGATTTAAAGCCTTCTTTAATCTGGTCGCCTTCATAAACATCGAAGAGTTCAAGATTTTCCAGAATCTTGCCGCTGCGCTGTCTGATCATGGATTCAATCTGTCCCACCAGAATATTCTTGGGCACTACCATGGAAATATCCCTCTTTACTGCGGGGAATTTGGCAATTCCCACATATTTCCTGTCAAATGTGGTAAATCCTTCCACACTTGGCATATCCAGAACAGCTATATATGCCTTTGTACCCAGGTCATAATTGTCCAGTACTTCGGGATGCACTTCACCCAGATATCCCACTACAACTCCTTCATAGACAATATTGGCTTGTCTTCCGGGATGTAAAAAGGTTTTCCCGGCATCAGGATCGTATTCCGGCGCTTTTTTCATACCGATGCAGTCGAAAAATTCCTCAATAACCCCTTTCATGGTGAAGAAATCACCGTCGCCATAGAAGCCTAGGGTAAACTGCATCCTTTCATCGGGAAGCTCTGTAACGGGAACGCTTTTCGGCAGATAAATATTGCCCAGTTCATATAATTTCACATCTTTATTTCTTCTGTTATAGTTGGTTGCAAGACTTGTGAGCATACCGTTTAAGGAAATCGTCCGCATCACGGAAAAATCCTCGCCCAAAGGATTGCTGATGGTAACCGTTTTACGCAGTTCATCATCCGGCGCTAACAGCAGCTTGTCAAATACTTTAGGACTTTCAAATGAATAGCACATTCCCTGTGAAAATCCACAATATTCCGCAATATCCCTTGCTTTTTGCTCAATACGCAGCTTATAGGACAATTTACCCGTAGTAGCCTCTCCGCTGGGCAGCGTTGTGGGAATCTTGTCATAGCCGAAAAAGCGTGCCACTTCCTCTGCCAGATCCGCCCTTCCCAAAAGATCCTGACGGAAGGAAGGAATGGTTATGGTATTGGAAGCCTTATCATACTGCAGTTCAATCTTTTCAAAAATTTTTAACATTTCTTCTGCCGGAATATCCGTACCCAGGAGCGCATTGTATTTTTCCGGTTCAAAAGGAAGTTTCACAAGGGGCTTTAAAGGCTCCTTCACATCCACCATGCCGCTTACCACTTCACCGCACTGGAGTTCTTCAATAAGCTGGCATGCCCTGTTAATAGCATCCTCCGCATTTCTTTCATCCAGGCCTTTTTCAAATTTGCCGGAAGCATCTGTACGAAGTCCGATTCTCTTTGCGGATTTACGGATATTGGGACCGTTAAATACAGCCGCCTCAAATAAAACCGTTTTTACATTATCGGTAATCTTAGAGATTTCACCACCCATAATACCTGCAATACCGATTT
>CAZZHJ010000134.1:0-6157 GCA_964653815.1 uncultured Lachnospiraceae bacterium | reverse complement strand
GGGTAACGGGAGAAGGGTATGGACGAGAAGGATAGCAGCGTTTTAAGAATATTATCAAGACAGTATCGGAACAGCGCGGCGGCCGCCACAGAGATCATCAATCTGCAGTCGATTATGAACCTTCCTAAAGGAACAGAGCATTTCCTGACAGATATCCACGGGGAATATGAGCAGTTTAATCATGTGTTGAAAAACGGCTCTGGCTCTGTGCGGAGAAAAATCGATGAAGAGTTTGGAAACACCCTGAGCAACAAGGACAAGAAAAGCCTTGCAACGCTGATTTATTATCCAAGGGAAAAGCTGGAGATTGTTTTAAAAGAAGAGGATAATATCGAAGACTGGTACAAGATCACACTTTACCGGCTGGTACAGATTACCAAGCATGTTTCCTCCAAATATACCAGGTCTAAGGTAAGGAAAGCCCTTCCCAAGGATTTCGCCTATATTATTGAAGAATTGATCACGGAAAAAGCGGAAGTACAGGATAAAGAAGCTTATTACAACGAAATTGTCCATACCATTATCCGCATCGGCAGGGCGCCGGAGTTTATCATAGCCCTTTGTGAACTGGTACAGAGACTGGTTATCGACCATCTTCATATCGTAGGAGATATTTATGACCGGGGACCGGGACCGCATGTTATTATGGATACCCTCCGCCACTATCATTCCGTGGACGTGCAATGGGGCAACCACGACGTAGTATGGATGGGCGCTGCCAGCGGACAACTGGCGTGTATTGCCACTGTCATCCGCACCTCCGCCAGATACGGCAATCTGGATACTCTGGAGGAGGGCTATGGAATCAACCTGATTCCCCTTGCCACCTTTGCCATGGAAAAATATAAAGATGTAAATTGCGACGCATTTTTTATTAAATACAATACCAATTACAATACCAAGGACTTAAGCTTGGATATGAAGATGCACAAGGCCATTACCATTATCCAGATGAAGCTGGAAGGTCAGATTATTTTAAGAAGGCCCGAATTTGAAATGGAAGACAGGCTTTTGCTGGATAAGATTGATTTTGAAAATCACACGGTTAATATCGGAGGGAAGATTTATCCTATGAAGGATACGGATTTCCCTACGGTAGACCCCGAGGATCCTTACAGACTGACAAAAGAAGAAGAGGAAGTCATGGAGCGGCTGCGGCAGGCATTTACCCGCTGCGATAAGCTGCAGAGGGATATCCGTTTCCTGTTTTCCAAGGGCAGCATGTATAAGGTATACAATTCCAATCTGTTATACCACGGATGCGTGCCTATGGATGAAGAAGGAAACTTTTTAAAGGTCAATCTCTTCGGAAAAGAATATGCGGGACGTGCACTTTATGATGCTTTGGATAATTATGCCAGAAAGGGTTACTACGGCACAAGGGAATCCGGTGAAAAGTTAAAAGGACAGGACATTATCTGGTATATCTGGGCAGGACCCAAGTCGCCGGTATTCGGAAAAGAAAAAATGGCTACCTTTGAACGATATTTTGTGGAAGATAAGGAAACCCATGCTGAAAAGAAAAATGCTTATTATCGTCTTTATGACAGAGAGGATATTGTCAATAAGATTTTGGAAGAATTTGGCCTTCCCGAAGATAAAGCTCATATTGTCAATGGTCATGTGCCTGTGGAACAAAAGAATGGGGAATCGCCTGTTAAATGCGGCGGAAAGCTGCTGGTAATAGACGGCGGTTTCAGCAAAGCCTACCAGAGCAAGACAGGAATTGCGGGATATACCCTTGTAGTAAATTCTTATGGTATGCGCCTGGTATCCCATGAGCCTTTTGAGTCTGCAGATGCGGCAATCCGCAAGGAATCCGATATTTTCTCTGATTCCATCATTGTGGAGACCGCGCTTAAGAGACAGAGGGTGGCGGATACGGATATCGGTAATGATTTAAGGGAGTCCATCCATCAGCTGGAAGAGCTTCTGGAAGCCTACAGAGAGGGTATCATTGTGGAAAAGGATATATAGCTGCCACGCAGATACCCGGTTATAGGCAAAATACAGATTATTTGTTTAATGCGTTGTCAACACCGTTTGTGACATCATTTGTAACGTTGCTGACTGCATCGCCGGTGTCTTTGATAATGTCGCCTGCAGCGTTTCCAACATCGTCTATTGCATCGGTAACACCGTCAACCATTCCGCCGTTATTGTTATTATTATTTGTGTTATTGGCGGTTGTGTTTTTGTCAGTGGTGTTTCTGTCGGTTGTGCTGCCTGACTGACTGTTGTTGGTGGTGCCTGCAGTGTTGTTGTTTGCAGAATTCTGATTCTTAGCAGTATCGGAATCCTGTGCTAAATCGGCATTATCGTTGGTGTTATTGTTGTTTCTACTGCCACAGCCTGTAAAGCTAAAAAGCATCAGGATTAAAAGGGCAGTAAATAAAAAACGGTTCTTTTTCATAATTTTATTCTCCTTTCAATACCTGTGAATACTATTTGCATTTTGGAGAAAAAATATTCACAGAGGAAAAAATTGTATAAAATTAGAAAAAGTCTGTCGAAACGGAGAGAAAATACATGGAATTTCGCCCTTGTATCGATATTCATAACGGAAAAGTAAAGCAGATTGTAGGCAGCAGCCTGAGAGACGAAAGAGACCATGCAGAGGAAAATTTTGTTTCAAATAAAGACGCTGCTTATTATGCAAATCTTTATAAGGAACATCATTTAAAAGGCGGCCATATCATTCTTTTAAACGCGAAGGACAGTCCTTATTTTGAAAAAACGAAAGAGCAGGCCTTGCTGGCGCTCTCAGCCTTTCCGGATGGCATGCAGGTGGGCGGCGGGATTCATGCGGACAATGCCCCGGAATATATTCGTGCCGGCGCTTCCCACGTCATTGTCACATCTTTTGTATTCCGGGACGGGGAAATTCTTTTGGACCGTCTGGATGCGTTAGAAAAAGCAGTGGGAAAAGAACATATCGTACTGGATTTGAGCGCCAGGAATTATGCCGACGGCTATTATGTCATGACAGACCGCTGGCAGAAAAAAAGCAATGTTAAGGTAGATTTGGAACTCCTGGAAAAATTATCTCCTTATTGTGATGAGTTTTTGATACATGCCGTGGATGTGGAAGGTAAAAATAAAGGAATTGAGCAGCAGCTGGTGGCGCTTTTGGCGGAGTATGAGGGAAATACCGTTACTTATGCAGGCGGCATCCACAGCTATGAAGATTTGGAACTGCTTGCAAAATCCGGAAAAAACAGGATTCATGCCACTGTAGGAAGTGCCCTGGATTTATTCGGAGGTCCGCTGGAATTTACAAAAATCTGCGAACTTTGTAAAGATTCAGGATGAAAAAATTGCAATAAAAAAGGAACAGTCCCTAAACTGTTCCTTTTCATTTTAATCGTTAAAACAATACTGCTAATTCAAATCAAATTTTCAAGAAATTTATATTTAAAAAGGCACATCGAAAAACCGATTAAATGATGTCATTATGGATTATAACTTTGTTACGTTTACGGCCTGAGGTCCTTTTTCACCCTGAATAACCTCGAACTCAACAGATGCACCCTCTTCTAAGGATTTGAAACCTTCCATGTTTAATCCAGAGTAGTGAACGAATACGTCGTTGCCTGCTTCGTCAGAAATGAATCCATAACCTTTCTGGTTGTTAAACCATTTAACTGTACCTTTGTTCATTATTTAATACCTCCAAAATAATATGTGTTGTTCAGTACAACAGTCATAGAATAGCACAGAAACGCAAAAAAGTAAAGGTAATATATTAATTATTTGATTGAAAATTTATTTGTGATATACTACTCTCAGAATAAAAAACAACAATCAGAAAAAAGAGACAGAAGGAAACGAAATAGCATGGAAAAAATGAAAAAAATTTTAAATGAGATTTTTATTGAAGGACTAAGCGGCATGGCAACGGGATTGTTTGCTACATTGATTGTAGGGACTATTATCCAGCAGATTGGCAATTTAATACCCGGCGCCATAGGGGACTACTTGTTTTTTATCGGTAAGGTCGCGGCAGCGGCTACGGGAGCTGGAATAGGAGTAGGAACAGCTCTGAGGTTTAAATCCAGTCCTCTTGTCGTTGCATCTGCAGTGGTCAGCGGCATGACAGGGGCTTTTGCATCCAAGATCATCGCGGGGACCTTTCTGGTGGAAGGTGTTGTCAATCTGGCAGGGCCGGGAGAACCTCTCGGGGCTTTCATTGCAGTAGTCGTAACCATTTATCTGGGCAGATTGGTTTCCGGCAAGACAAAAGTGGACATTTTAATTACACCCCTCGTATGTATTATTTCGGGTTCGGCAATAGGGCTGATTTTAGGACCGCCTATTTCTTCCTTTATGACATTTCTTGGAGGACTGATTAATGCGGGAACCCAGCAGGCGCCTTTCTTAATGGGAATCATCGTATCTGTGTTAATGGGGATTATTCTGACGCTGCCTATCAGTTCTGCAGCATTGGGCGTTATTTTGAATCTGTCCGGACTTGCAGCAGGAGCCGCTACGGTGGGATGCTGTGCCAATATGATAGGATTTGCTGTTGCCAGCTACAGGGAAAATAAAGTAAATGGATTGCTTGCCCAAGGACTGGGGACGAGTATGCTGCAGATTGGAAACATTGTGAAAAAACCGGTTATCTGGCTTCCGGCCATTATCACCAGCGCCGTTTTGGGACCTGTTTCCACACTGGTATTCGGTATGACAAATAATGCCACAGGTTCCGGTATGGGTACGGCAGGATTGGTAGGACAGATTACTACTTATCAGACCATGAGCGCAGATGCTTCCGCAAGTATTGTCCTGTTGAAAATCGTTTTACTTCATTTTGTTTTTCCGGCGATTTTGTCCCTTGGAATCAGCGAGTTTATGCGTAAAAAGGGATGGATTTCGGAAGGGGACATGAAATTAGAAGTATAGACGCAAATGGAAGAAAATAATGCAAATAGCATAAAATAATAAAAAGTGCCTTCCTTCAAAAAAATGAAAGAAGGTACTTTGTTATTGGTTAGTCTTAATCCTGCTAAATACCAGTTCATAGCCGTCGCTTCCGTAATTCAGGGAACGGTTTACGCGGCTGATAGTAGCGGTGGAAGCGCCGGTTTTTTCTGCGATTTCCAGATAGGTTTTTTTGTCCCGGAGCATGTCTGCCACTTCAAAACGCTGGGATAATGATAACAGTTCATTTACGGTACAAAGGTCTTCGAAAAAGGCGTAGCACTCTTCTT
Source organism: uncultured Lachnospiraceae bacterium (assembly GCA_964653815.1). Taxonomy (GTDB): domain Bacteria; phylum Bacillota; class Clostridia; order Lachnospirales; family Lachnospiraceae; genus UBA2882. Next base: position 947 of record CAZZHJ010000134.1, on the reverse strand, counting down.
TTGTCTTCAATGATAAAATTGCATCAAAGAGAGCGTCTACAGCCTCAGTTTTTATTTTTTTATTCATGTCTTTCTCCTGTTGCTTTAATACTGTAAAATTTTAAAGTCGTGATTGATTCATTTTAACATAGGAAGTTAAAAAGGTAAAGCACCCTTTGGAAAATAGTTCTGCACTTCCGGTTTCAGGTAAGAAAAGTAATGAAGCACACTGTCATTTACAATCTTTTCCTGGGGGAATCCCACCTCCTCAATAAGGGGAGCGGAATATCGGCAGTCGCCTACTAAAGTATCCGTATGGGCGTCGCTGTTTAAAATAATCTCCACATCATGCCTGACACAAGCGTCCAAAAGACGCATATAATTGTCACGTGCGCCGGGGCGGGGACTGGTAGGCGCGAGAGAGGAGTTGTTGACCTCGAACAGCTTATGATTGGCGGCAGCAGCCCTTGCAACTTCGTCGTAGTCCACAGGAAAACGGTCGTCATCCAAATGGCCGATAATCTGAATCCGGGGATTTTCCAGAATGCGGATAATGCTGTTAGTTGTTTCTTGACGGCTCATAAAAGAAACGCAAGGCGGATGAAGGCTTGCAATGGCCACATCCATGGTATCAAGCAAATTTGGTGACATATCTACCGAACCGTCTGCGTCCAGGATATTTAATTCAACACCGAAAAGCATAGGAACCTCGTAATCGGTGCGGTCCAGTACCTTATAATTCATGAAATAAACTTCCGAACATGTATCGGGCATGTTCATGGAATGCTCGGTAATAGCAAGCAGCTGCAGCTTCTTTTGAAAAGCAGCATGAGCCATTTCCCGTATAGTGTTGTAGGCATGACCGCTTGCCAACGTATGGGTATGGGAATCTAAAACATATTCCATGGTAACTGTTTTTCTCCTTTGATCATGAACTGTTATAATCAAGTAATTGCAAAACTTTGGAG
>CAZZHJ010000133.1:0-6166 GCA_964653815.1 uncultured Lachnospiraceae bacterium | reverse complement strand
GCCGGGGTCGGATTGATGGCAGTTACCAGAATCACCTTCCCGTCAGGATTGTCCTGAATCCTTTCCAGACAGCTGTTGCTTATTTTCGCTTTATATTTTCCGTATAATTCTAAATCCTCATCTGAAAGCCCCAGCTGCCCGGCAATATCGATAACCGGTTCCAGTAACGCTTCCTGTGCGATTTCAATATCTGTCTTCATCCTCAAATCCTCCGGCTGTTTCTGCTCTTTATATTTCCTCCAGCAATTGTTCAAACTGCTCTTCATTCATCAGTACCCGGCGTGGTTTCGTCCCTTCTTCCGGACCTACCACTCCAACCTCTTCCAGCTGGTCCATAATGCGCGCCGCCCTGTTAAATCCGATTTTAAACACCCTTTGCAGCATACCGATAGAAGCTTTTTCTTTTTCAATAATGAATTTCCCGGCATCCGCAAAATAAGAATCCCGTTCCGACGCATCATTGGTAAATCCGCCACCTGAAGAAGCGCTTATATTGGCGATTTTCTCCTCTATATCCGCTGCATAACCGGTGTCGATACACTGGCCTTTTATGTATTCCACCACCGCGGAAACCTCTTTATCGGATACAAAAGCGCCCTGCACCCTTGCGGGCTTTGACATTCCCTGGGGATAAAACAGCATATCGCCTTTTCCCAAAAGCTTCTCTGCACCGTTCATATCCAGAATGGTACGGGAGTCTACACCTGATGAAACCGCAAAAGCAATACGGCTTGGCATATTCGCTTTGATCAGACCTGTTATGACATCTACGGAAGGCCGCTGGGTGGCAATGATCAAATGAATGCCCGCCGCCCTTGCCAACTGGGCAAGACGGCAGATGGATTCTTCCACCTCTCCCGGCGCCACCATCATCAAATCCGCCAGCTCGTCCACAATGATCACAACCTGGGGCAGTTTTTCGGGAATGGGCTGTCCGTTATTTTCGGTCATTTCCGAAACCTTTTTATTATAGCCTTTTAAGTCCCTGACATTGAAATCTGCAAATTTCCGATAGCGCTCTTCCATTTCCGCCACACCCCAGTGCAGGGCTGCTGCAGCCTTTTTAGGCTCGGTCACCACCGGAATCATCAGATGGGGAATGCCGTTATAGACACTTAACTCCACCACCTTGGGATCTATCATAATTAGTTTCACTTCATCAGGTCTTGCTTTATATAACAGGCTCATGATAATCGTATTAATACATACACTTTTACCCGAACCCGTTGAACCCGCTATAAGCATATGGGGCATTTTGGCAATATCCGTTACAACAACCTTGCCACCTATATCTTTGCCTACCCCAAAGGCAAGCTTGGAATCAAAATTTTTAAACTCCGGCGTCTCCAATAAATCCCTTAAAGCAACTGGACTGTTTTCGCTGTTTGGCACTTCGATTCCCACTGCCGCTTTTCCGGGTATGGGCGCTTCGATACGAATATCTGTAGCCGCCAGATTCAATTTGATATCATCTGCCAGATTCACGATTTTGCTGACCTTGACACCCACCTCCGGCTGTAATTCATACCGGGTAACTGCCGGTCCCTGGCTGATGTCCGTTACAGTTACGTTGACACCAAATGTATGTAAAGTCTGCTGCAGATGCAGTGCCGTCTCTCTCAGTTGTTTTCCGTTATCCACATTCGCCTTGCGGACTCCTTTTCCCAAGAGGTCATAAGGCGGGAATTTATATTCTGACTTGAGTCTGGAAGAACTCTTCTTCGCTTCAGCCGCAATGTCCGGTGAACCCTCTGACGATTCGGTTTTCTGGTTCACGGAAGGATTTTGTGCAGAAGGCTTTGGAACTGCACTTGATACCTTCGTTGCCGCAGTATCTTCCCCCACCGGTTTTTCTGCCTTGGCAGTTTCTGCTGGAACATTCGCCCGGGGTGCAGCATTCTGCCCGATTTCCCTGCCAAGCACTCGCTCCTTCGGATCCTGGGAAGGTGCACTGTCTTCCAATCCCCTGATTCTGATTTTGGATAAAGCTTCCATTGCCAGTTGTCCGTCGTCTTCCGCAGCATGGGCAGCCGGCACGGGAGCCTTTTTCTCTTTTTCTTTTAAAGTCAGCTGGGATACCGGAGTAACGCCGGAAACCTTTTTGTTCATCCGCATTTTCTCTTCTTTTTCCGCATCCCTTGCTTCCATTCTCTGTCTTGCCATTTCCCGTCTTCTATCCACATCGGTTCTGGCTGTTTCTATAACGGCTTTTCCGCCTCTTTTTACCCCATTGACAAAGGACCTTTCTGTCACAAGCACCAGACAGACGATCATTAATGCTCCCATAATGATCACTGTGCCTGCCGTTCCCAGAAGATTATGCATGCCCTTTCCCAAAAAGCCACCTATAACACCGCCGCCGCAATGTCCTTCTGCGGAAAATTTATAATAACCACCTATAGTAGTGCCTGCCTCATCAATGCCAGCAATTAAGGAAAACAAAACACAGCACATACAGAAAAATATAACGCCTGAAACCAGCTTAATGGATGCCACATGATTTCCCAGATTGGCCATACCGAAATAAACTGCCAGAAACAGTAAAAGAGGTGCTACATATGCCATATAGCCGAACAAGCCGAACATCACCTTGCTCAAGGTGTCCCCGACCTTGCCGATTATATGAAAATTACATAAAAAAAGCAGTATGGTAACGGCAACCGATACCAGAAACATCACTTCATCTATCACTGTATTTTCATATTTATTCGAAACATTTCTTTTAGATTTACTACCGCTATTTGATTTTCTCTTAGAAGAAGTATTCCGGCCTCTTGTCTGAGCCATGTTAAAACCTCCATATCTTTACCTTGTTTCCAAGGCACACCGCTAATATTATAGCACTATTTAACCTTTTTCTCAATAAGTTTATGGAGTTTCTTCAAGGCATCCCTGATTCCCCCTACCTGGTCAATAATCCCTTCTTTTACAGCCTCCTTGCCTACCAGAATGCTTCCTACATCTTTTGTCAGGACTTTTGTCTCCATCATCAGCTCCAGAAAACGCTTTTCACTGATATTGCAGTGCGCTGTTACAAAATGGCTGATACGGTCCTGAATCTGCTTAAAATAGTCAAAGGTCTGCGCCACTCCGATCACCATGCCGTTTAAGCGCACAGGATGGATGACCATGGTGCCTGTGGGCACAATAAAGGAATAGTCCGTACTGACTGCAATGGGCACTCCGATAGAATGGCTGCCTCCAAGCACAAGGGAAACCGTGGGTTTGCTCAGGGATGAAATCATTTCCGCAATGGCAAGACCTGCTTCCACATCCCCGCCCATTGTATTTAACAGGATCAATAATCCGTCCACATCTTTATTATCTTCTATGCGGGCTAATTCCGGCAGAATATGCTCATACTTGGTGGCTTTGGTGCTGCTTCCTAAAATATCATGTCCTTCTACTTCGCCGATAATGGAAATCATGTGAATCTTGTGGTGCTGTTCATTATCATTCAGGTCCACTTGTCCGTTTTTTTCAATTTTCTGTTCTGCGTCGCGTTCTTTTTGCAAAGCCTCTTGTGAGGTTTTCTCTCCCATATTAAAAAATCTCCTTTCATATATCGGGGGTGGCGGTCTGTAAAAGTCTCAAGGGATGGGTGGGGAAATAATTTCCTTTCCTTGTGCGGTCTTACGAACATAAGATTTTCTAAATGTTCCGGTCGGGGTATTGGATTGCGGACGCAACCGGCATATAGCGGCGTCCATGCCGCGATATGCAATTCTCCAACGTCCTGTTGGAGAATTGCTGATTTTAGAACGGAACATTAAGAAAAACTAATGTTCTCCACAAAGCACAGGGAAAGGAAATTATTTCCCCACCCATCCCTTAAGACTTTTACAGACCGCCCGTTCCGAGGGTTAAATTGCCGGCTGTTTTTTTGCAAAATAAAAGAAACCTTCTAAAGGTTTCTTTTAGTATGTTCCATTTTTTATTTTTTATTTCTGTACGTACTTCTCTAAAGAGCACAAGACGATTATATGTCAAAATCATCTCCCGGCTGGAGTTCTACGTCATAATGCATTTTATCACCGCATATTGTGTAATCATAACTCATTTCCCTGCGGGAATGTCTCTGGGGAACGGGCAGCGGATTGGGAATGAAATTTGTCTGGGTCTTGTTATTGCTCTGTCCGTATAAATTATTGTTATCCATCGTACCGCCTCCTTTTGTCAGGACTCTTTTTCGTGAGTCAGCAATGTTTCCACATTATATCTGGGTCTGTGTTTTACTTCAATATAAATCTTTCCTATATACTGGCCGATAAGGCCGATTGCTATGAGCTGCAGACCGCCAAGGAACCACACGGATAAAATAAGGGACGTCCATCCGGGTTCTACGTTTCCGCAAAAATAAGAAACAAAGGCATAAACCGCTGCACAAATGCTCAAGATCATAATGACAAATCCCAATGCCGTAATAAGGCTGATTGGCTTTATGGAAAAAGATGTAATGCCGTTCCAGGCAAGGGCAAGCATTTTTTTCAGGGGATATTTGCTCTCTCCTGCCACCCGCTCTTTCCGTTCATAATAAACACAGTCGGTTTCATAGCCAATCAAGGGCATCATTCCCCGTAAAAACAGATTGGTTTCCCCAAACTGGGAAAAGTGTCTGACTGCACGCTGGCTCATAAGACGGAAATCCGCATGGTTATAAACAGTCTTTACTCCCATGGCCGCCATGATTTTATAAAAGCCCTGGGCTGTCGTCCTTTTAAACCAGGAATCCTTTTTCCTGTCGTTGCGGACGCCATAGACAATATCCTTTCCTTCATGGTATTTATCCACCATTTCCTCAATCACGGCCGTATCATCCTGTAAATCCGCATCAATGGACACGATAATATCGCTCATATCCATAGCCGCCAGAAGTCCTGCTGTCAGGGCAAACTGATGTCCCACATTGCCGGCAAGCTTCAAGCCGCAGATCATTTCACTTTCTTTATGCTCTTTTTCAATCAGTTCCCACGTCCGGTCTTTACTGCCGTCATTTACAAACAGCACAAAACTGTCCTTTGCAATCTTGCCCTTGCCAATCAGGTCGTTTAAAACCCGTTTCAGTTCTTTGGCGGAAATTTCCAAAACCTCTTCTTCGTTATAACAGGGAACAACCAATGCCAGTCTGTCCATGTCAATCCTCCCTATGGAACCCGGATTAAATCCGGTCAATTGCCTGACTTAAATCTGCAATAATATCATCTACATTTTCAATACCTACAGATAAACGGATCATGCCGGGATCAACGCCGGCTTCCTTTAACTGTTCTTCATTCATCTGTCTGTGGGTATGGCTTGCAGGATGCAGTACGCAAGTCCTTGCATCCGCCACATGGGTTACGATTGCCGCCAGCTTCAGCCCATCCATAAAACGGACTGCGTCTGCCTTTGTACCCTTCAGGGCAAAGGAAATAACGCCGCAGCTGCCATTCGGCATATATTTCTGTGCCAGTTCATAATATTTATTGCTCTTTAAACCGGGATAGTTTACCCATGCCACTTTCTCATTCTGCTCTAAAAATTCCGCAACCTTCTGTGCATTCTCACAATGTCTGGGAACACGCAGATGTAAGGTTTCCAGCCCGACATTCAAAAGAAATGCATTCTGGGGAGACTGGATGGAACCCAGATCACGCATAAGCTGTGCCGTAGCCTTGGTAATATAAGCGGCCTTTCCAAATTTTTCCGTATAAACAACGCCGTGATAAGATTCATCCGGTGTACAAAGCCCGGGAAATTTATCGGGATATTTTGTCCAGTCAAAATTGCCGGAATCCACAATACAGCCGCCTACTGCCATAGCATGTCCGTCCATGTATTTTGTGGTGGAATGTGTCACAATATCCACACCGAATTCAAAAGGCCTGCAGTTAATGGGCGTAGGGAAAGTATTATCAACAATAAGAGGAACACCATGGGCATGTGCCGCTTTGGCAAATTTTTCAAAGTCCAGCACTACCAGCGCAGGATTGGCAATGGACTCTGCCAATACACATCTGGTATTTTCCTGAAATGCAGCATTGAGCTCTTCTTCACTGCAGTCAGGGTCAATGACCGTACATTCAATCCCCATTCTTTTCATGGTAACTGTCAGAAGATTAAAGGTGCCTCCGTAAACAGTCGAAGACATAATGACATGCTGTTCCGCCTCTCAGAATGATAATAC
>CAZZHJ010000132.1:0-6233 GCA_964653815.1 uncultured Lachnospiraceae bacterium | reverse complement strand
GAAAGGAAATATTTTATCCCCTATGCCCAAGGTTTTTACACCCCGCCTGTCCCGGAGCTTTACAATTACCTACTTTGTTTTATCCTTCTTATCATATAGTACGGCAGGTTTTTTTGCAAGACTAAGAAACCTGGCCGGGCATAGAGACGGGGCGGAAACTTTAAAGCTGATGCGCTTCAAGTTCCGCCCCGTCGAAATAAGGAGTCGGTTAACTGTTTATTAATATTCCAGCGGGAAGTACATAGAAATTTTTTCTAATACGCCGTCCCAGAAACTAAAGCTGTTTTCAAACAGAGAATTTTCAGGATTGTCAAATTCAACACTGTAGAAATTGTCCTCATCGTATTCATAATCCGGTTCCGGGAAAGAAGAATTGAGAAAATCTTCTTTTGTGGTTTTGCCTAAGACAATGCCGTCACCCAGGACAACTTGTGCGGATGGTTCCAATGAGTCATAGTCTAATGTAATGCCGAATACGGGGCAGTCGGAAACGGGCATAGGGCTTGATTTTGTATTCGAGAATACTACATGGAAAGTACCAACGCCGCCCTTTGAGAAGGCAACAACTGCTGTATTATTTTCTTCTACCTCATAGGACTCCCCTTCTTCGCAAGTAAATCCCGCAGCTGCCAGATCATCATAGTCAAAAGGATAGGAAAGGGTAGTGCCGTTAATCGTCAGTGATGTTGCATAGACGTCCGAAGAACTTGCAGGAGCGGAAGCCGGACGTGAAACAGTTCCTGCATCATCATCAGTATCCTTATCCTCGGCATCGTCGTCATAATCCGTATCATCCAGATCATCAAAGGCATCATCGTCATCGTCTGCATCTGTGTCGCCATTCTGGGTATTTAACTGCAGGTCATCGGGCACCTTATAAGAAGGCTTTGAGCCGTCCCCGGTAGAAAAGTTCTGGCTTTCCACAAAGGATGCGGATTTGATCATATTAGAAATATCGGATTCCGAAATCTGGTTATCTACGGTGCCGATAATTGCCGCAACACAAATATTTTCATAAGAAAGAAGCGCTGCCTGGCCTTCGAAGGAAGTATTGTTCACATCGATTTTGGCTCCCGAAAATACGATTTTGTAAAAATCTGTGGTTTTGCCTGTCAAGGGGCTTACATCCTCGCCGAGAAAATATCTTCCTGAGATTTTGTTTAAATCCAGGGTAACAGCGGTGCCTTCAAAATAATCAAGCAGGCAGTCTCTGGCCTCCTCAGCCTTCATTTCGTCAAGGGACTGGTTATACATATTACAGAAGAGAATAAACACGTCATCATCATATAATTCCAGTGTATATTCGTCTACATATCCCTTCAGCGTGTCGGATTCCAGAATATCGGTGTCTACGCCCATCATAGCGTTATTCAGATAGCAGGGCAGCATGCCGTCTGCATCATACTGGTAAAGAGTAGTGTCCGTAACGGAAGTTACGAGCTTTGCGCCCGCACAGCCGGTCAGCATGGTAAGCAGCAGGACGGCTGTTAATAAAAAAGTTTTTAGCTTGGCTATTTTCATAATTCTTTTCCTCCCATTTAAGTTTAATGAAAATTCTGTTCACTATTAAGAACACTCTGCAGAGGCTGTTTTGGTTGCACAAAATAATAAAAAAAATTCTTTACGAAAAAATGAACTTGGTGTATACTTAATCCAACAAATCGTGCACTGGATTTTCTGAAAGTGAATTCCCAAAGGCTATTTTGATAAATGTATTTTAAGGAGAGGAAGCATGAGAGAGAAGTATGAATCATTGGCTTTGGCTGATTTAAAGGAAATTGCCAAAGCAAGAGGGATTAAGGGCGTTTCTACCATGAAAAAGTCTGAAGTGGTGGAGGCAATGTTAGAAGAGGATGAGAGAAGCAAGATCAGCCCGGAGAAGCTCAGTGATACCCTTGACAGCGGGGAAACTGCAAAAGGAATTCTGGAAGTTATGCCTGACGGATTTGGCTTTATCCGCTGCGCTAATTACCTGCCGGGAGAAAATGACGTATATGTGGCGCCCAGCCAGATTCGTAAATTCAATCTGAAAACAGGGGATATTGTAGAGGGAAATACCAGAGTCAAAACCCAGAATGAGAAATTTTCCGCATTATTATATGTAAAAAAGATTAACGGTTATCATCCTTCGGAAGCGGCAAGGAGATTTAACTTTGAGGATATGACGCCTATCTTTCCGGATGAAAGATTAAAACTGGAGATACCGGGCGCAAGCGTAGCCATGAGGATCATGGATCTCATGAGCCCGGTAGGAAAAGGACAGAGGGGCATGATCGTATCTCCTCCCAAGGCCGGTAAGACTACCTTATTAAAGGAAGTTGCTAAATCCATTAAAGGCTGTCCCAACATGCATTTGATCATTCTGCTGATCGATGAGAGACCGGAAGAGGTTACGGATATCAAAGAAGCTATCGAAGGACCTAATGTAGAGGTAATTTATTCCACCTTTGACGAATTGCCGGAGCATCATAAAAGAGTATCTGAAATGGTAATAGAGCGTGCAAAACGTCTGGTAGAGCATAAGAAGGATGTTACGATACTGTTAGACAGTATCACCCGTCTTACAAGAGCTTATAACCTGACTGTTCCCCCAAGCGGACGTACCCTGTCGGGTGGTCTCGATCCTGCGGCTCTGCATATGCCTAAGCGCTTTTTCGGTGCAGCGAGGAATATGAGAGAAGGCGGCAGCCTGACGATTCTTGCCACTGCGCTGGTTGAAACGGGCAGCAAGATGGATGATGTAATTTATGAGGAATTTAAAGGAACCGGCAATATGGAGATGGTTCTTGACAGGAAGCTTTCCGAAAAGAGAGTATTTCCTGCTGTGGATATTCCCAAGTCCAGTACCAGAAGAGATGATCTGCTGCTTAATGAAGAGGAGCTTCAGGCAATCAACATTATGAGAAAAGCTTTAAACGGCTTAAAACCGGAAGAAGCGGTAGAAAAAATACTGGACATGTTTGCCCGGACAAGAACAAACAGGGAATTTGTGGATATGGTCCAAAAAATCAAATTTTTCTAAAAAAAACTTGCATGGTATAGAAAACTGTGCTATGCTTATAAAGCTGTTTGTAAAAAAAGATTTAGATTTAACATAGAGAGGTGAAAATTATGAAAGAAGGAATCCATCCTAACTATTATCAGGCTACTGTGACCTGTAACTGTGGGAATACATTCGTAACCGGTTCAACAAAAGAAGATATCCACGTTGAAATCTGTTCCAAATGCCACTCATTCTACACAGGCCAGCAGAAAGCAGCACAGGCTCGTGGACGTATTGATAAATTCAATAAGAAATACGGCGTTCAATAATTATTTGATTAAAAGGGTTGAGATTTCACGTCTCAGCCTTTTTCTTTTACTGCTTTAGGAGGTCGTTTATGGCAGAGAAAACGAGTAAACGCTATTGTGGAATCGGCGGACAGGCGGTTCTGGAAGGCGTCATGATGAAAAATAAGGATAAATATGCGGTAGCCGTCAGAAAGCCGGATGGTGAAATTGCGATTAAGGTGGATGAATATAAATCTTGCGCCGGGGACAACAAGTTTTTTAAGCTGCCTTTTATCAGAGGTGTGTTTAATTTCCTGGATTCTATTGTGCTGGGGACGAAATGCCTGAATTATTCAGCTTCTTTTTATGAGGATGAGGAAAAGGAAGAAACCGGCATGGACAAGGCTGTCAACAAAGTATCCGACGGCAACAGCGAAGCGGTATTCAGTTTTTTGACAGTGACGCTGTCCCTTATAATTGCCATAGCCTTGTTTATGGTACTGCCTTATTTTCTGGCGGATTTATTAAAGGTTTATATCAGAAATGATTCCCTTCTTGCTTTAACGGAGGCAGTTATCCGCATTTTGATTTTTCTCATTTATGTGATTGCCATTTCACTGATGAAGGATATCCGGAGAGTTTATATGTACCATGGTGCGGAGCATAAATGTATTAACTGCATTGAGCGGGGCAGGGAACTGACCGTGGAAAATGTGAGGAAATCATCCAGACAGCATAAGAGGTGCGGGACCAGCTTCCTTCTTTTTGTTGTATTTGTCAGTGCAGTGCTGTTTTTCTTTATCCGTGTGGAGAGTCCTATTCTCCGCGTCGTTATCAGGATTCTGCTGATTCCTGTGATTGCGGGAATCGCTTATGAAATTATTCGTCTTGCGGGAAAGAGCGATAATATTCTGGTACGTATTTTATCGGCGCCGGGGATGCTTTTGCAGAAGCTGACTACAAAGGAACCGGATGATGATATGATAGAGGTTGCCATTGCATCTGTAGAAGCAGTTTTTGACTGGAAACAGTATTTTAAAGAAACCTTCAATTATGATGTGGATGATGTGGCGGAAATCAAGAAGGAATCGGAGAAGGTTTCCAGGGAATTGGAAGAAGAAGCATGAGATACGATGAAGCTTACCGGTATGGAGTAAAACGGCTGGAAGAAGCGGGCATTGCCGAGGCAAAACTGGATGCGGGACTGCTGTTGGAATATGTCTGCGGGACAGACCGTAATACCTTGCTTGCACATCCTGAAAGGGAAGTGGAAAGTGAAGAAGAAACGAATTATGTAAACTACATTGAAAAGCGGGAGAAACGCACTCCTTTACAACATATTACGGGAACACAGAATTTTATGGGACTGGATTTTTATGTAAACCAAGATGTGCTGATCCCCAGGCAGGATACAGAAATTCTGGTAGAGGAAGTCATGCTCCATTTACATGACGGCATGAGCATTCTGGATATGTGTACCGGTTCCGGATGCATAGTAATCAGTTTATTGCAATATTCTAATGACTGTGCGGGAGTTGGAACGGATTTTTCTGCGGAGGCGCTGAAGCTTGCCGTAAAAAATGCCGAATCCATTCTGGAACAGAAGGGAATAAGGGTTTTGACGGAAAACGCCGCTCCTGTTAATAATGAGGTTCACTTTGTCTGCGGTGATTTATTTGCACCTTTGGATGAGGCAGCAGCAAAAACAGAGCTCAAGTTTGATATTCTGGTAAGCAATCCGCCTTATATTCCCACAGAGGTTATTTCCACCCTGGAGCCGGAGGTGGCGGCGCATGAACCTTTTATGGCCCTTGACGGCAGGGAGGACGGTCTGTTTTTCTACAGAAAGATTATTGCGGGAGCAGGGAAATATCTGAACAGAGGCGGAAAGCTGTTTTTTGAAATTGGTTATGACCAGGGAGAAGCGGTATCCCGGCTTTTAGAAGATGCGGGATTTGTTGATATAGAAATAAAAAAAGATTATGCGGGACTGAATCGGGTAGTATTCGGCACCTTTTTGGAGGATTAAGATGTTTGACAAGTTGGAAGACCTTATCGGGCGGTATGAAGAATTAATGGGGCTTTTAAATGAGCCGGGCGTTGCCAATGACCAGAAAAGATTCCGGGAGCTGATGAAGGAGCAGAGCGATCTGACTCCTATTGTGGAGGCTTACCGGGAATATAAGAAGCGCAATCAGGATGTGGAGGATTCCCTGGCGATGTTAGAGGAAGAATCCGACGAAGATATGCGGGAAATGCTGAAGGATGAGCTGAATGATGCCAAGAAGACCATTGAGGAACTGGAACAGAAGCTGAAAATCCTTCTGCTGCCCAAGGACCCCAATGATGATAAGAATGTCATTGTGGAAATCCGTGCCGGTGCAGGCGGGGATGAAGCGGCTTTGTTTGCGGCTGAAATTTACCGTATGTATGTCCATTATGCGGAAAGCAGACGCTGGAAGGTGGAGCTTGCAGAGTGTGAGGAAATCGGTATAGGCGGCATGAAGAATGTGACTTTCATGGTAACGGGGCAGGGAGCCTATTCTGTCCTGAAATATGAAAGCGGTGTCCATAGGGTACAGCGTGTGCCGGAAACCGAATCAGGGGGACGTATCCATACTTCTACCATTACCGTAGCGGTTATGCCGGAAGCGGAAGAAGTGGATGTTCAGATTGATGAAAAAGATATCCGTATTGATGTTATGCGTGCTTCCGGTAACGGCGGACAGTGTGTCAATACAACGGATTCTGCGGTTCGTCTGACCCATTATCCTACGGGAATCGTGGTTTATTCCCAGACGGAAAAGTCACAGCTTCAGAATAAAACCAAGGCTTTTGCCCTTCTGCGTGCAAAGCTTTATGATATTGAATGCCAGAAGGCGCATGATGCGGAGGCGGAAGCGCGTCGGAGCCAGATTGGTACAGGAGACCGTTCGGAAAAGATCAGAACCTATAATTTCCCC
>CAZZHJ010000131.1:0-6234 GCA_964653815.1 uncultured Lachnospiraceae bacterium | reverse complement strand
ATTACGTTTGACGGGGAAAATGTGTGGGTTTGCAATTCCTATGAACAGACTATTGAACGGATTTCTTATGATTTTATCCAGCTTATGGCATATCAGAATACTGGTGAGGTAGTGGATGCAAGGGAAGTAGTGGATGAGTATGAAGTGGACAATACTCCTTCCTGTATTACTTATTATGGGGGAAGACTGTGGGTTGCAACCCACAGGATCGTCATGAATTCGGAGGTTTTTGCATATCATTTTAACACCAGCCAAAATGAGCTCGAGGCACTAAGCAGTTTTAAGATTCCATCCAAGGTCCAGGGGATGGCATTTGACGAATCGGGAGGAATTTATCTTAGCTGTTCCTATGGGAGAAACCAGTCCTCCTATTTGTTTTATTATAACTCTGTAAGTGATATGTCCACGCGCCCGAAATCCCCGGATGTAAAAGTTGAGCTGCCGCCCTGTTCAGAAGAAATTGATATCAGTTCGGATACGCTTTATGTTTTATTTGAGTCTGCAGGAGAAAAATATTATGAGGGCACAGACGGGAAAGGAACAAGCCTTTCTCCGCTCGATAAGCTGCTTATGATTCAATTAAAAGAATTTAAATAACAGTACAGCCGGAAGCTGAACTGTTATTTATGTGTTACGATTTGTTCATGTTAAGAAGTGACATAAGCTGTTTTACCCGTTGTTGTTCCTGCGGGGGCAGATCCTTTGATAACAGATCACAGATAAGTGAAACTTCCGGTTTGGAAAAGTCAAGGTTCTGGTCTTTTGCCTGCCGCATGTTCGCAAGCAGAAACGGCATGATATCTTTCATGTTCGTTGGTTTATCCTTCTGGGCGAAGGAAAGCAGAAACTGCATTTTTTCCGGACTCATGCCGGAAAAGGCAGGGTTGTTAAAAATAGATGAGTCCATAGTTCCTCCTGTCAACTGTTAAATAATTCATAATTATCCATGACACAGAACATATTTAATATGGTGTCAATGGTTTCCTGTTCTCTTGGGGTGCAGTACTGGCGTATCGCATTTAGCATGGCATTTCTTTTGTCACTCCCGTTTGGGAGGGAACATGCCGCCATACTGTTCTCACGGTGGGAAAAAGCATCCGATGCATTCTTAAATTCCAGATACTGGATGAGCATTGCAATGGGTTTCTGAGTACGGAATTCTAAGAATGGAACAATGGATTTTAAGATCTGGATATTGCGTGTCTGTACCAGATCATCATAGGTAATGTTTTCATTTTGTTGTTCTTCCATATTCTGGCCTATGAATTAATTTTATATTTTTATACCATATTATGGGAGAAAGCCAGTCCCTATGCATATAGTAAAATAAAAAAGTTATGGGAAAATTAATTATTGACGGAAACAGCGTTTATACGGTGGATGAAGAATGCTTAAAAAAACGGCAGGTGCCTGAAATATGCAGGGTCAGGGAAGCAGTGAGAAGACAGGAGAAGAAAGAACAGAGGAATAAAAGAGTACGGTAATAAAAACAGGAGCCGGAAAAATCCGGCTCCTGTTTATTACTGTAATGCCCGTAAGGGCATTGCCTGCGCAAATCATTTCGCGAAGCGAACTGTCATATGATTTGCCTGGTTTCAGATATGGATTACATGCATCCGCATCCGCCGCCGTTACCACAGAGCAAAAGCAGGAGAATAATCCAGCAGGATTCGTTTCCGCATCCGTTGCTTCCGCCGAAGAGGGAAGTTCCTCCACCACATCCGCAGCAGGAAAGAAGCAGGATAATCCAGATAATAGAACTGCATCCGTTCTCAGATGCGCATCCACAGTTTGTTGCAGCTAAATCACTCATAAGTGACCTCCAATAAAGTTATTTACAGTATAGTCTATGGCATTAAAATTAAAGAGTGTCTGTCTTAAAAAAAATTTTTGTCTGCTGACGAAATTCTGGTTTCTGTTGACTTTTTTCCAATAAATAGATACAATAAGCAACATGGGATTAGATTTAAGTACAGACTATTACATAGAATACAGTGAGGTAAAGGAGAGTACAGAATGGAAAAGATTAAGATGACGACCCCTCTGGTAGAGATGGATGGAGATGAGATGACAAGGATTCTCTGGCAGATGATTAAGGACGAGCTTTTGCTGCCGTTTATTGAGCTTGAAACAGAGTATTATGATTTAGGACTGGAAGAACGTAACCGTACAAATGACCAGGTGACGGTGGACTCTGCAAATGCCACAAAGAAATACGGTGTGGCAGTCAAATGTGCAACCATTACACCAAACGCAGCAAGGATGACAGAGTACAATTTGTCAGAAATGTGGAAGAGCCCGAATGGAACCATCCGTGCAATGCTGGATGGAACTGTTTTCCGTGCACCGATTGCAGTGAAAGGTATTGAACCGAATGTAAAATCATGGGAAAAGCCGATTACCATTGCAAGGCACGCCTATGGTGATGTTTATAAGGCAAGTGAGCTTAAGGTTTCCGGTCCTGGAAAGGCTGAAATTGTTTTTACCGCGGAGGACGGAACGGTCACAAAGGAACTGATTCACGAATTTAAGGGAGCCGGCGTCATTCAGGGACAGCACAATCTGGATGAATCCATTGAGAGCTTTGCACACAGCTGTTTCAAATATGCACTGGATACCAAACAGGATTTATGGTTTGCCACAAAGGATACCATTTCCAAAAAATATGACCATACCTTTAAGGATATTTTCCAGGAAATTTTTGATAAGGAATATAAGGAAAAATTCGATGAGGCGGGAGTTGAATATTTCTATACCCTGATTGATGATGCTGTTGCCCGTGTCATGAAGGCAAAAGGCGGATTTATCTGGGCATGTAAAAATTATGACGGAGATGTAATGAGCGATATGGTCAGCAGCGCATTCGGTTCTCTTGCCATGATGACCTCCGTGCTGGTTTCCCCTTCTGGTGTATATGAGTATGAAGCGGCACACGGAACGGTTCAAAGACATTATTATAAGCATTTAAAGGGAGAAGAAACCTCTACCAACTCTGTTGCCACCATTTTTGCATGGACGGGAGCTTTGAGAAAAAGAGGAGAGCTTGACGGGATTTCTGAACTGGAAGAGTTTGCCGACAAATTGGAAAAAGCAACTGTTGCAACCATAGAGTCCGGCAGGATGACAAAGGATTTGGCATTGATTACTTCCTTAAAAGATGTTACAGTACTTAATAGCGGGGATTTCATTAAAGAAATCAGAAAAACTTTCGAGGAAATGTAATCTTTATGGATTTTATATCTGCAGCCTATCTGATATTTTTAGGCATATTGATTATTTTGTATTATACGATACCGAAAAACAGGCAGTGGATTCTACTGCTTGTTTCCGGTATCTTTTTTTATAGCTGTTTTTCCTTAAAAATGTGGATATTCCTGCTTTTTACGGCTTTGACCACATATTTGTACGCCGCATTTTTCCGGGATTCGAAAAAAGGGCTGTTTCTGGTAACAGCGTTGAATTTAATAGTGCTTTTAGGTTTGAAAACAACGGCTTCCGGGCTTGGATTTGTCAATGCAAGGGGACTGGACCGGTTTGCAGTGCTCATGCCTGTGGGAATTTCCTTTTACACCCTGCAGACTATTGCTTATATGGTGGATGTACATAAAGGGAAAATCGAAGCCCAGAGGAATTTTTTGAAATATCTGCTGTTTATTACGTTTTTTCCTCAGATTCTGCAGGGTCCTATACCCAGATATGAAGAGTTAGGAGAGCAGCTTTATAAGGGACATGCCTTTGATTCGGAAAATCTGTCAAAGGGAGCCTATCTGGTTCTTTGGGGCGTTTTCCAGAAACTGGTCATTGCAGACCGGTGCAATATTGTGGTAAATCAAATCTTTGGCAATTATCAGAGCTATGACGGCATTTATTTCTGGATAGCAGGTATTTTATACAGTTTACAGCTTTATACAGATTTTGCAGGCTGCGTGTCCATTGCGGCTGGCAGCGCACAGATGCTTGGCATCAATCTTCCGCAGAATTTCAATCATCCTTATCTGGCGGTATCCATAAAAGATTTCTGGCGCAGATGGCATATTTCCTTAAGCTCCTTTTTGCGGGATTATGTCTATATTCCCTTGGGCGGAAACAGGAAGGGAAAGCTTTGCAAATGGCTGAATATCATGATTACTTTTATGGTAAGCGGAATCTGGCACGGAATCGGCACCCACTTTTTTGTATGGGGCTTGCTTCACGGATTTTATCAGGTTATGGGAGAAGTTTTAAAACCCTTAAAGGAATTGGGAATGAAAATAACAGGTATGGAAAAAGGCTGCTTTGCTCATCGGCTGTTTAGCAGGCTGTTTACCTGTTTTCTGGTTATGGCAGCATGGATTTTTTTCCGTGCGGAAAATACATCAAAAGCAATTTATATGGTCAGCCATTTGTTTATGAAATGGAATCCATGGATTCTTGTATCGGGGCAGCTCTATGCCCTGGGAATCTCTGAGGAAGAGTGGCTTTTATTGGTTTTATGCATGATTCTTCTGGCTGTGGTGGGAATGCTTCATGAAAAGAATGTTTCCATCAGAGAAACTTTTGCAAAACAGCCCCTTGTTTTCAGATGGCTGGTTTTGTTTGCCGGAATATTTGTGATATTGATTGCGGGCATTTACGGTCCCGGATACGATTCGGCCCAGTTTATTTATGGAGGATTTTAGATGAAAAAGCTGAAAACCATCCTGAAGTGCATATGTTTTGTCGGTATTTTTGCGTTGCTGTTTCTCTACGTACAGGAGCTTTTGCGCGATAAATGGGCGGAAGGGGAATACAATGTATCCACAAAGGTAAAGGGCTTTTATGCAGAAGAGGAAAATACCCTGGACGTGATTTTTATAGGTTCCAGCCAGATGTATGCGGATATGGCGCCGGCTGTTCTGTTTCACGAATACGGTATTACCTCATATGATTTCTGTGCCAATGAGCAGCCCGTGTGGATTTCCTATTATTATATCAAGGAAGCATTAAAACATCAGAATCCCAAAGTTATTGTACTGGATGTATTTACGGTTTACGGCGACGATTATGAGGAAGACGGCGTTACCCACATTAATCTGGATGATCTGCCTATGTCCCTTAATAAGCTGGCGGCAATCCGTGACAGCATGCCGGAGGGGATGCGGTATTCCTATTATTTCCCCTTGGCAAAATACCACAATACATGGACTGATTTTTATGAGGGAAAAGCGGAATTGGCCTTTTACCACGAAAAAGATCCCTATAAAGGCTATTCGCCCTTTGTCTTTGCAGCGGACTATGAGGAAGGGGCAAAAGCGGAAGTAGTAAACCAGACAGAAGCAGAGCCTATTCCTGACATGGCCAGGACATGGCTCTTAAAAATCATTGCCCTATGTGAGGAAGAAGATGTCCCTCTTGTATTGATTAAAACGCCTAACGGCAATGCAGAGCGGCAGAAATTATATAACAGCGTGGCAGAAATTGCAGAGGAAACAAATACCCCCTTTTTGAATATGAACATTCTTCTGGACGGACAGGCTCATATTAACGTATTACAGGCGGAAAAAGTCTCCCTAATGATGGGAGAATACCTGACAGAGCATTATAAATTTGAGGATAAAAGAGACAATCCCGATTTTGCATCATGGACAGCAGATGCAGAATTGTTTTACAGACAGAAAGCAAAATGCCAACTAATCAGTGCGGCTGATTTCAAGGAATATGTCTCTTTATTAGATGATGATAATTACATTGTCTGTATCAGTGCGAAAAACAGTAAAAAACAGCCATTTTCAGAAGAAGGTATTGCTTTTATGAATGATGTGCTGGGCTTAAAATGCAGCCTGTCGGACTGCCCGGATGGAACTTACTGTGCTGTTATTGATGGTGGAATCGTGATATATGAAACAGAAGAGGAAGCACAGAAAAATATTTCAGAGGCAGATGAGTTTACCTTAGAGACAAGTGGACTTAACATCTGGGTTGCTTCGCCGGGAGCGTTACAGGACCGTCAGTCCCATATCACAATAAACGGAACAGAGTTTTCCATGGATAGTGACGGATTAAATATAGCAGTTTATGATAAAGTGCTGGGAGAGTTATTTGAAATGTCATTGCTTGATTTAGAACAAGGAATGACACCTATTAGAAAATAGAAAGAAGTAGACAGCAGTTGTAAAACTTCAGTGCAGGCGGCGGGTAAAAGTCCTGGGGCGTAGGGGAAAATTGTTTCTTTCTTTGTGCTCTGTGGAGAACATTAGTTTTTCTTAATGTTCCGTT
>CAZZHJ010000130.1:608-6254 GCA_964653815.1 uncultured Lachnospiraceae bacterium | reverse complement strand
TGCCAGTCTTTTGACTTTTTTGCCTCCATCCAGGCAGTATCCGACCATTTAAACTTGGACAAATCCGTAACCCTTGATGCGTTGCCGGGACGAAGCTCCATATAATTGCCATAAGGGTCTGCCTTATAAATCTTTTCTCCCTCCGGAGTCGTAATGACAAATTTGTACAGATCATCCTCTTTTACTTCCGGCACAAATAACGCAAATATGCCGCCTTCTCCAAGACGCCCCATATTATATTCATAAATATCCCAGTCATTAAAAGAACCTGTTACATTCACATATTGTGCATTGGGTGCCCATACAGCAAAATATACGCCTTCTACACCATCCACAACCGTTTTGTGTGCGCCCATTTTATCAAAAATCTCATAATGGGATCCCTGTGCAAATACATATTGGTCAGCTTCCGTTATAAAAAGCGGATTTACCTCTTTATTTTCTGCCATTCTTTAATCCCTTCCCTCATCTATTTTAAAAAATCTTTTTCCCTCAATACAATCATATCTTCATCATCATATCTTTTTGCCAAAAGGACATCCATAAAATGTGAAATATTCTTCTTTTCGGCACTCTGAATAGCCTCATCAATAATATCCCGAACTTCATCCACTGTCACTGCATGTTCATTGGTCTGCATATCGGAAATCCTTGTATACAAAGCCAGAACACCCATATCGTCAATTGCATATTCCAGTTCATTGGCATATTCTTTTCCGTAATTAACCAATCCGTTATTATCAAGCGCCGCTATATCAATGCGAAGATCAAAGAACTGTTTCGGCATATTGGCCTTCAACAACAGATTGTTTAATTCTTTTTTTGTATCCTCAAAAATAATCAGAATACCATCGGCTCTTTTCTTCTTCAGGTTCTCATTCAAAGCAAGCAGGGTCATATCCTCCAATTTACCCGCCTGTTCTACAATCAGTGCTCCATTAGAAAGATTGCCTAGAGTTTCATCTATACTTTTGCCGTTTAATACATCACCTGAAATTTTAGCAACCTTCCCTGAAAAAGTGTCTTCGCGTATGGAAAGAATCTTTACTAAATTCTTGGCAACGGTTAAAGTTCCCGTTCCTCTCTCTCCCGTAATTAGGACATTTCCAAGGCAAGGATTCAAGCTGATATTATCAATAGCATTCGCTACTTCCTCTTGTACCTTCTTGGTCTGTGCAATAGAGCCGAACATTTCCTTTTCATCCCTGGTAAGCATTCTCTTAATAGGGATAACATTTTCTGTAAACGAAGGTCTCTTTGCTACAGGCAGCTTCTGCGGTAAAGGAATTTCCTCTTCTTCATTTAAATCCTCAATAATAAATCCGGTATCCTTTTTAAGGAGATTTCCGTCTAACGGTCCCACTGGCTGGGACTGGGGCTGAATCTGAGGTTGAATCTGGGGCTCCTCAACCGACAGCTCTGGCTGCTGTATCTGGACTGGCGGCTCCGGTTGAATGGGCTGTACTGCTTGAAGCGGCTCTTCAACTTGAACCGGTGGCTCTGGCTGAACGAACGGTGCTGCTTGAAGCGGTTCCTCTGCTTGAACTGGTGGCTCCGGCTGAACGAACGGTGCTGCTTGAAGCGGCTCCTCAACTTGAGCCGGCTGTTCAACAGGAGCTTCTTCTCTTTGTCCCATCTTCTCTGTTTCAGCCAAGGCTTCTAAAACAAGCTTTTCCAGAGATTTATCAAATTCCTCTGTATGAGTACCCGGCTTTTGGGGTTCCTCCTCTTGGGGTTGTTCTTCTTCTGTCTGCTCAAATGTAGAGGATAACAGTTTTTCCTCTAAACCGTTAATTTCCGCCGTGTTGAATATCATGGGCTTAAATTCCGGTTCACGCGGTTCTTCTATCGGCTCTTTGACTTCGACAGGCTGCGGCTCCTCTTCCACTTCTTTGACTTCAATGGGCTGCGGCTCCTCTTCCAGCTCTTTGAATTGGAAAGGTTGTGGCTCCACTACCACTTTTTTACCCTCAACAGGCTGTGGCTGTTCGGAAATATACTGAGGGAAATAATCATGAGGCAAAGGTCGGAAATCTTCTTCCTCCGACGCTTCTGTCTCTGACACTTCCATCTCCGGCATTACCGGCTCATCCATTTCAACTGCTGCCTCATCTGCTGCAAAATCTTCTTCATCTTCTTCCAGCAATAATGACGCATCCGGCTTTATCTCTTCCATGGGCTGCTCAGAAAATACATTCAAAGAAGGAGCTATCAAATCCAAATCTGCCTGTACACTGGCCTTTGCTGCAGCATCATAGTTCTTAAACATCGGGCCTGTCTGCTCGAATACTTTGCGCTTCATCTCTTCAAGATGTTTTGCTTCATTAGCCCTCTTGGTCTCTTCCCATTCGGCCATGATATCTCCAAAGCTAAGCTGACCGGTAATCTGGTCGTCCACCATTTCTTCTTCTATGTTTTCACCTGCTATCGGTTCAAGAGGTTCTGCCTCCTGCTCTGCAAGCTCTTCTTCCATGTATGCCACGGGTTCTTCCTGTACTGCTACAGGTCTTTCTTCCATGTAAGGTACAGGCTCTTCCTGTACTTGAACTGTCACGGGTCTTTCTGCCATGTAGGACACAGGTTCTTCCTGTACTTCCTCAGGCTCTTCCTGTACTTGAACTGCCATGGGCCTTTCTTCCATGTAGGGTACAGGTTCTTCCTGTACTGCCTCAAACTCTTCTTCCATGTAGGATACAGGCTCTTCCTGTACTGCTTCAGGCTCTTCTTCCATGTAGGATACAGGTTCTTCCTGTACTACTTCAGGCTCTTCTTCCATATAGGATACAGGTTCTTCCTGAACTACCGCAGACTCCTCTCTCATGACTGCTGCAGGTTCACCCCAGATAACTGACGGCTGCTCTTCAACAGGCTCTACCAATTCCTCCTGAATAGACCTTTCATATTCTTCAGCTGCTGCTATAAGTTCTTCTTCCTGTATATCTTCCTGGGAATAGCCTCCCAAAGAATTTAATAAATCCTCTTCTGTAATCGTATCCGGTTTTTCTTCTCCCAAAGCCTTAACAACTTCATTGACAACAGCTTTTGTTACTGCCAAATCCATAGGGCCTTTTGCAGGTTCCTCTTCTACAGGTTCTTCTGCCGGTGCTTCTTCCGGAATATTTTCTTCTGCAGGTTCTTCCATCTCTTCGCGGGAAGAATAATCTGTTAAATCATTAATGGAATCTACGGGTAATGCCTTTGTGGCATCACTTGCTCCCATATCTTCCTGTTGCATTACTTCAGCAAGATTTTTAGCCAGTTCCTTCTGAAGATTGATGGTATTATATTCTCCCATATCCATTGTTTTTACATGGATATCCAAATCATCGGGAATTTTTGCAAGAGGAATCTCCGGCATATCAATGGATATTTCCTCCTGTTCACTTTCCAATCCTGCGCTTTCTTCCAGCGCCTCTGCCTCTTCATTTACATCCTTGGAAGGAATCCTCATAGTCGGAGCATTGGATACTTCAACAGATTTAATCTGTATAGGCATAGAAGGAATCGTATCCATAGGCACTGTAGGCTGTGAAGGCTCCTGTACCGGCTCTTCTTTCTCTTCTTTAACAGCTTTAACTGCAGAGTCTTTGGGCTCTTCTGTTACCTTAACGACATATGCAGTACTGCTGGTCTGGAACCTTTTATCATATTTTTCCTGCTGAGTGGGTGTAAGAGGCACATGAAGCATCTTCAATTCCATTGCCTTGATAACATATTTTCCCTCTCCAAACCAGAGAATCAGCTCATCACATTCTTCCACACATCTGGTAGCCAGTCCGATTCTATGGTAAAGATAAGCTAACTCGTATGCCCATTTTTCCCTGTAGTCACGCTTTTTATATTCTTCAAGAACCGCAATACGCTCCTCTAAGCTGACATCCTGTGCTTCATATAATCTATATTGCAAAATAAAGCGTCCCGTATCCCTTGGCGCAATCTGAACAAATTCCTTATAATATTCTATTGCCTGAACCAATTCTTCCAGTTTAATGCATAATTCACACAATGAATATACTATTTTTCTGGCACCGGGCTGACGGTCATAAGCCAGTAACAAAATTTCTTTACTGTCCTCATAACGCCTGTTCATTTTATACAGCTCACTGACCTTGCAAAGCATGGTAACGCTTTTTACCCTTCTCCAGTCAATGGTGTCTGCAATCTTTACTGCCTCGGCATATTCTCTTTTTTCGATTAGTGCGTTGATTTCCTCAGCGCGTACCCGGTATTCATATTTGTCCAAAACAATTCACCTCAAACAACTTACGCTTAATATAGTATTTTTTGACACAATATCCCTATTTTCTTACTAAATATCAGTTTACCATAGGTATATTTTGATGTCAAAGAATTACGTACTAAATATATAGAAATTCCTGTTATCCTTAATAAAATTATGGAAATTATTCCAATAAATCGGAAAGCAATGCAAATTGTTCCAATGTCAAAGCCTCTCCGCGGATATTATCAGCCAATCCCATTTCTGTTAATGCCTGTCCCGCTTTTTCTTTTGTTATTCCATAAATACCCGCATTTGATAAAGCATTTATAAGGGTTTTTCGCCTTTGGTTAAAAGCGGCACGGATAATGGCAAACATCCTTTTTTCATCCTTTGTGCTGACCGGCGGTTTTTCATAACGGGTAAGGCGGATTACCGCACTTCCCACATTAGGCTTTGGAATAAAGCACCCCGGCGGCACATTGGCAATGATTTCCGGTTTTGCATAATATTGTACTGCAAGTGATAATGCCCCATAATCTTTAGTCCCCGGTCCCACCTGCATCCTCTCCGCCACTTCTTTCTGCACCATGATTGTGATAGAATCCAGCGGCACGTTGCTTTCAAAAAGTCCCATAATAATGGGCGTGGTAATATAATAAGGCAGATTTGCAACCACCTTAAGGGGCTTTCCTCCGTTATAAGTATCACAAAGCTTTTTCACATCTGTTTTTAATATATCACCATGAATAACCGTTATATTATCATATGCGGACAAGGTGTCCTCTAGAATAGGAATCAGATTTGCATCAATTTCCACTGCAATCACATGTCCGGCATGTTCCGCCAGATACTGGGTCATAGTTCCAATGCCCGGTCCAACTTCCAAGACGCAGTCCTCTTTTCCGATTTCCGACGCGTCTACAATTTTCTCCAGTATATGTGAATCCACTAAAAAATTCTGCCCGTATTTCTTTTGAAAACGAAAGCCGTATTTTTGTAATACGGCAATTGTATTTGAAGGAATTCCTAAAGTTGCCATGATGCTTCCTTTCACTATAACGCTTGATTTTTCTCAGTAAATCAGTTCTTTAACTTTGGATACAATCTATTCGCATTTTCTTCCGTCGCAGAAATAACCTCTTCCTCTGATATTCCTTTAATCTCTGCAATAGCTTTTACCACATATGCCAGATAAGAAGATTCATTTCTCTTTCCGCGAAAAGGCTCCGGCGCCAGATAAGGTGCATCTGTCTCTAAAATTATCCTGTCCATAGGCAGCATTTCTACGGTTTCTTTACATTTCCTGCCATTTTTAAAGGTAACGACTCCACCGATGCCAAAGTAAAACCCCATGGAAAGATATTCCTTGGCAAAATCCGCACTG
Source organism: uncultured Lachnospiraceae bacterium (assembly GCA_964653815.1). Classification (GTDB taxonomy): domain Bacteria; phylum Bacillota; class Clostridia; order Lachnospirales; family Lachnospiraceae; genus UBA2882. The sequence continues at coordinate 648 of CAZZHJ010000130.1, read as the reverse complement.
TAGGAATAGCAATGAATAACCCCTCCTACTTCCTCTGCAT
>CAZZHJ010000130.1:0-598 GCA_964653815.1 uncultured Lachnospiraceae bacterium | reverse complement strand
CTGGAATGGACACAGATTGGCAGCCCGGTTTCCTTTGCTATCTCTATCTGGCGAAGAAACCAGAGTTTCTGAACTTCTTTAGGAGCCACATTCCAGTGATAATCCAGACCAATTTCGCCAATTGCCACAATTTTAGGGTTTTCTGCATTTTCCTTGATATATGCCATGTCTTTTTCAGCAAGTTCTCCTACTTCATCAGGATGTACTCCAAGCATACCGTAAACCTGCTTATACCGCTCTGTCAGCCTTAAAGTCCGCCTACACCCTTCCATGGATGCAGCAGCATTGATTACTTTTTCAACCCCTTTATGACATAAGGCTTTTAAAACAATATCTCTGTCCTCTTCAAATGCCTCATCATCATAATGGGCATGGGTATCAATTATCATTTAAATCCCTTTCACTGCTTCATTTATCTTTTATTTATAAACTCTAAAATTGCTTGTCAAAATTTTTTAAAAAACTCTTGCCAAGCGGGATTTATTATACTATAATAATGCTTGCGTCGCAAGCGAAGCAATTTATATTACTTATGAATACGCACCATTAGCTCAGTTGGTAGAGCAGTAGACTCTTAATCTATTTGTCCAGGGTTCGA
>CAZZHJ010000129.1:0-6272 GCA_964653815.1 uncultured Lachnospiraceae bacterium | reverse complement strand
TACCAGCCGCATTACGGAGTTTGAGGAGAAACCGGAACATCCCAGAAGCAATCTGGCATCTATGGGTATTTATATCTTCAGCTGGCCCATTCTGCGGAATGCGCTGGATGAGATGTCTGACCAGCAGAATTGTGACTTTGGAAAGCACGTGATTCCCTATTGCCACGGTAAAGGAGCTCCTTGTTATGCTTATGAGTATAACGGCTATTGGAAGGATGTAGGAACCTTACATTCATACTGGGAAGCTAATATGGAGCTGATTGATATTGTTCCTGAGTTTAATCTCTATGAGGAATATTGGAAAATTTATACAAAATGTGATAAGCTTCCGCCCCAGTATATTTCTGCAGACAGTGAAATTGAGAAGTGCATTATCGGTGAAGGTGCACAGATTCACGGTAAGGTATACAATTCCGTTATCGGCTGCGGCGTTACCATCGGCGAAGGAACGGTTGTCAGGGATTCCATTATCATGAATGATACTGAAATCGGCTGTGGTGGCAACATTGACAAAGCGATTATTGCTGAAAATGTTATTATTGGAAATAATGTACGGATTGGTGACGGAGAAGAAGCCGAAAATGATACAGCGCCTCATATTTACAATCACGGGCTGGTATGTATCGGGGAAAAATCAATTATACCCGATGATGTTACCATAGGTAAGAATGTTGTTATATCAGGTGAAACCGGTTCAGAGGATTATGCAGATATGAAACTGGCGAGTGGAAAATCTTTGGTTAAGGCAGGTGACGAGGTATGAGAGCAATCGGAATTATATTAGCCGGCGGTAATAATCACAGAATGGGCGACTTGTCCAAAAAGAGAGCAATTTCGGCTATGCCCATTGCGGGAAGCTACCGCGGCATTGACTTTGCATTAAGTAATATGACCAATTCCCATATCCAGAAGGTAGGCGTATTTACACAATACAATGCCAGAAGCTTAAATGAACATTTAAGCTCTTCAAAATGGTGGGACTTTGGTAGAAAACAGGGAGGGTTGTTTGTATTTACCCCTACGGTTACCAGCGAGAATAATTCCTGGTACAGAGGAACGGCAGATGCCATCTATCAGAATCTTTCCTTCCTGAAAGAGAGCCATGAGCCTTATGTTGTAATCGCATCCGGCGATTGTGTTTATAAGATGGACTTTAATAAAGTATTGGAATACCACATTGCTAAAAAAGCAGATATTACAGTTGTCTGCAAGGAAATGGAAGCTGGTGTGAATGTGGACAGATACGGAACCGTCAAAATGAATGCGGACTGCCGTATTGAGGAATTTGAAGAAAAGCCCATAGTCGCAAAATCCAATATAATTTCTTGCGGTATTTATGTAATTCGAAGGAGACAGTTAATCGAGCTCATAGAGAAATGTGCAGAAGAAAACCTGTATGATTTTGTAAAGGATATCTTAATCCGTTACAAGAACCTGAAGAGAATTTTTGGTTATAAGATGACGGATTACTGGAAGAATATTGCAACGGTTGAAGATTATTTTGAGACCAATATGGACTTCTTGGATCCGAAGATCCGCAACCATTTCTTCGGAGAGTACCCGGATATCTATTCCAAGGTAGACGACCTTCCGCCTGCAAAATATAATGTAGGGGCAAAACTGAAAAACTGCCTGATTTCCAGCGGAAGCATTATTAACGGAACCGTGGAGAATTCGGTTATTTTCAAAAAGGTATTTGTGGGTAATAATTGTACAATTAAAAATTCCGTTATCCTAAATGATGTTTATATAGGTGATAATACCTATATTGAGAATTGCATTGTGGAGAGTCATGATACCATACGTGCTAATTCATACTTAAAAGGGGAAGAAGGCATAAAAGTAGTTGTTGAACAAAACGACAGATTTGTAATTTAATCTGCAGCCAGTGAAGAAGGGGGACACCAGATGAATATTACTGATGTACATGTACGCAAAATCAGCCATGAAGGCAAAATGAAGGCAGTTGTATCCATTACGCTCGACGATGTATTTGTAGTGCATGATATTAAGGTGATTGACGGTGAAAAGGGATTGTTCATTGCAATGCCCAGCAAAAAAACCGCCGATGGAGAGTACCGGGATATCGCACATCCCATCAATTCGGCAACAAGGGAAATCATCCAGACAACCATTTTAAAAGCTTATGAAGATGCGTTGTCAGATGATATGACGGAATAGCAATAGTGTATTTTCGAGAAGGAGAAGAAGATAAAGGGACTGATGTCGGGGGGCATCGGTCCTTTTGCATGAGGGAAATTTCATGAAATGAAAAAATCAAGTTTATAAATAGAAATGTTTTTGGTATGATAGATTTAAATGAATACATGGTTTTAGAAGGGAAGGAAATGTGAAATGAAAATAGGAATTATCGGTTACGGGAATTTAGGAAGAGGCATTGAATGTGGAATTAGACAGAATGAGGATATGGAACTGGCCGCTGTTTTTACCAGGAGGAATCCTAAGGATGTAAAAATACAGACAGAGGGCGTTCCGGTATATCCCATAGAGGAACTCGAGAAGATGCAGGGGAAACTGGATGTTGTTGTTCTCTGCGGCGGAAGTGCCACGGATTTGCCGGAGCAGACGCCAGAATACGTGAAATACTTTAATGTAGTTGACAGCTTCGATACCCATGCCAAGATACCGGAGCATTTTGCAAAGGTGGATGCGGCAGCAAAAGAGAGCGGCCATGTTGCGCTGATTTCCTGCGGTTGGGATCCGGGTATGTTTTCCTTAAACAGGTTATATGCTAATGCCATTCTGCCGGAAGGAAAGGATTATACCTTCTGGGGAAAAGGAGTCAGCCAGGGACACTCTGACGCTATCCGCCGTGTGGAAGGCGTAAAGGATGGCAAGCAGTATACAATTCCCGTGGAAAGTGCATTAAAAGAGGTAAGAAGCGGAAGCAACCCGGAACTGACTACAAGACAGAAGCATATCAGGGAGTGTTTTGTAGTGGCAGAGGAAGGCGCTGATAAGTCCAAAATTGAAGAGACCATTAAAAATATGCCTAATTATTTTGCGGATTACGATACAACTGTTCATTTTATCAGCGAAGAAGAATTGAAGAGAGACCACAGCGGAATTCCTCATGGCGGTTTTGTGTTCAGAACAGGGGCGACGGGCTTTGAAAAGGAGCACAAGCATGTCATTGAGTACAGCCTGAAGCTGGATTCCAACCCGGAATTTACCGCATCGGTTATTCTGGCATTTGCAAGAGCCGTAAACCGCCTTTATAAAGAAGGACAGAAGGGCTGCAAGACCGTATTTGATGTGGCACCGGCATATCTTTCCCCTAAATCAGGAGAAGAGCTGAGAAAAGAATTGTTATAAGAAGAGAACAGCTATTTAAGAAAAGGTAAATATAAAATGTTTATAATTGCAGGACTTGGAAATCCTTCAAAAGAATATGATAAAACAAGACATAATGCGGGCTTTGACACGGTGGACTGCCTGGCGGATAAGCATGGCATTTATATGGGAGAAAAGAAGCATAAGGCACTGATGGGAAAGGGCGTTATCGGCGGAGAAAAAGTACTTCTGCTAAAGCCCCAGACCTTTATGAACTTAAGCGGGGAAAGCATACGCAGCGCTTTGGATTATTACAAGGTGGATGAGACTTCGGAGCTGATTGTGATATACGATGATATCTCCCTGCCGCCGGGACAGCTGCGTATCCGCAAAAAAGGCAGTGCAGGCGGGCATAACGGCATTAAAAATATCATTGCCCACTTAGGTCATGATACCTTTGTGAGGATAAAGGTAGGAGTAGGAGAAAAGCCAAAGGGCTATGATCTTGCGGATTATGTGCTGGGGCATTTCTCCAAAGAAGAGCGGGCTGTTATGGAGGAAGCGTTTAAAGAAGCGGGAGATGCCGTGGAGGTCATTATAGAACAGGGTCCCGATGCGGCCATGAATTTGTTTAATCAGAAAAAGGACTAATTTGTTTATAGTTAAGAGGGATAGAACGTGAAAGTGTTGCAGGATTGCCTCAAGGGGCTGTCGGATTTTGAAGAAATGCAGAAGAATATGGGAGAGGGCAGAAATATTGCCCTTTCCGGCTGTGTGGATTCCCAGAAAGTGCATATGATGTGGGGGCTTTCCGAAGATTTCCCCTATAAGGTAATTGCAACCTATTCCGATAAAAGGGCAAGGGAGCTGTACGAGGACTTTCTCTTTTATACCAAGGAAGTGCTGTATTTTCCTGCAAAGGACTTTATTTTTTTTCAGGCGGATATTCACAGTAACAAGGTAACCAGGGAGAGGATTGCTGTATACCGCAGGATTTTGGAGGCGGAGCCGGTTACCATTATTACGACCTTTGATGCGTTTATGGCGCCCTGTATGCCTTTAAACGTTATGGAGAACCATGTAATCAGGCTTGATAATGACAGCATCGTGGATGAAAGGGCTCTTTCGGAAAAGCTTTCCCGCATGGGCTACGAAAGGGTGCCCCAGGTGGAAGCCGGAGGGCAGTTTTCCGTCCGCGGCGGCATTGTAGATATTTTTGACCTGACAGAAGAAAATCCTTATCGTATTGAGCTGTGGGGAGATGAGATTGATTCTATCCGCAGTTTTGATGTCTTAAGTCAGAGATCCATCGAGGAGCTTTCCGAGATAACGGTTTATCCCGCTACGGAGCTTCTTTTAACAAAGGAACAGCGAAGCGCCGGTCTGGATAGGATTAAAAAAGAAGCAAAAGCGGTGGAAAGAAGCTTTCGGGACGCTCATCAGCCGGAGGTGGCTGCAAGGGTCAAAAACCAGATGGAGACCTTGAAGGAGCAGATGGAGGAGTTCGGGGTTTTAGCCAATTTAGACAGCTATATCCATTACTTTTGTGAGGAGACCGTTTCTTTTCCCCAGCTGATGTCTGAGGAGGAAACCGTTTTCTTTGTTGATGAACCTCTTCATGTTGCGGAGCATACGGATGCCGTAGAGCTGGAATTCAGGGAGAGCATGAAGAACCGTTTGGAGAAGGGCTATACCCTGCCCGGACAGACGGAAATCCTGTATCCGGCAAAGGAAGTCATGGCAAAGCTTCAGAAGCGGTTTCTGGTCAGCATTTCCACTTTGGACGGGCGCACGCCGGGAATTGAGATTGATAAAAAGTATTACATTACAACAAAGAGCATACAATCCTTCCATAACAGCTTTGAAGAGTTATGTAAGGAGTTAAGGCGTTATAAAAAAAGCGGGTACAGAGTCTTGCTGGTTACGCCTTCCCGCACCAGGGCAAAGAGGCTTTCCGATGAGCTTCGAGATATGGAGCTGCCCTGCTTCTACAGTGAAAGCGGGTTGGAAGAGCCGAAGGAAGGGGAGATCATGTCCGTTTACGGACAGATTTTAAAGGGCTTTGAATACCCCCACTTAAAGTTTGCCGTTATTTCCGAAAGCGATATCTTCAGCAGCAAGACTGTGAGAAAGAAAAAGAAGAAGCGCTATGAGGGGCAGAAAATCAATGACTTTACCGATTTGAAGGTAGGGGATTATGTGGTCCATGAAAGCCATGGCCTGGGAGTCTACCAGGGCATTGAGAAGGTGGAAGTTGACCATGTGGTTAAGGATTATATGAAAATCGCTTACCGTGACGGCGGGATTCTCTATGTCAGGGCCACAGGCTTTGACGTCATTCAGAAATATGCGGCGGCAGATGCCAGAAAGCCCAAGCTCAATAAGCTGGGCACCCAGGAGTGGGAAAAAACAAAGACAAAGGTCAAAACCGCAGTTTCGGAAGTGGCAAAGGAGTTAGTGGAGCTTTATGCCGTCCGTGCCAACAAGGAAGGGCATTCCTATGGGGAGGACACGGTATGGCAGAGGGAATTTGAAGAGCTTTTCCCTTACGAAGAAACAGAGGATCAGCTGACCGCCATTGAAGCTACCAAAAGGGATATGGAAAGCTCCAAGATCATGGATAGGCTGATCTGCGGGGATGTGGGCTTCGGTAAAACGGAAATTGCAATCCGCGCTGCATTTAAGGCGGTTCAGGAAGGAAAACAGGTGGTTTATTTAGTGCCTACCACCATTCTTGCCAAACAGCACTATGATACTTTTAAGCAGCGCATGAAGGATTATCCCGTTACCATAGAAATGCTTTCCAGATTCCGCACAGCCGCGGAGCAGAGGCACACCATTGAGGAAATGAAAAAGGGCATGGTGGATATTGTCATAGGAACCCACAGGGTGCTTTCCAAGGATGTTGCCTTTAAGGATTTGGGGCTTTTGATCGTTGATGAGGAGCAGCGCTTCGGCGTCAGCCACAAGGAGAAGAT
>CAZZHJ010000128.1:0-6296 GCA_964653815.1 uncultured Lachnospiraceae bacterium | reverse complement strand
GGCGCCGATACGCCGATATTATACTCCGCATAAGGTCTGATATCCTGGGGTTCCAGACTCAGTCCTACCGGCGGGGCGGGAAGGGTCAGTATCTCCGTCCGCCCGTTCTCATCAGTCGTAACTTCCTCCAGCATGTTTTCCGGTTCTGCAGTATAGGAAATCCGTACCGTCGCATTCTGCACAGGAATCAGACCGAGAGCACTGGTAACCTCAATGATAATTTGTCCTCTGTCCGTATTTTCATTTTCGGGCATAAAAAAACCTCTGCACTTTTTTATTACTATATGCAGAGGTTTTTTATTTTCACACACTTTTTATTCTATTTTCTTCCTTCTTATTCCAGATTAAGTTTCTCCTCCAGGAAATATTTATTCAGGAAATAGAGTCCGATAATAGCGCCGGCTAACACCAATACGGTAATGAAGGAGCCGATATTGACCATAGTCGTAGTGACCTCCCTTTCGTTCATTGCCAACGAAAAGGGCAGCATTGCATAAGAAGCAATTGCCTGTCTGGCTATCAAAAGTCCGATTAAAATCAGCACGGAAACCAGGAACTTATATTTCTTTACCATCTGTCCAATGCCCACGGCCGCATACATTAACAACACGCCTCCTATGGGTGCAAGTAACATGCAGATGAACATGCAAATCAGGAACGGAACACTCTCCCCAAACTCACTCCAATTAATCTCTCTCCAAATCTCCGCAAATTCATGCCAGAACTCATTCCAGTTGGACATTCCACCGAACATACCCATAAGCAGCACAAAAATACCCAACCCAATTACAATACCAATAATATACTGCCAGATAACCGCCACAATCAACTTCGCGTTAATCAGGTCCGTGCTTTTTACCGGAAGCGTATTCATCAGATAACCGTGATCCGTAAACAAGTTCTTATAGTATCGCCAGAAGAAATAGTATCTGACAACAAAAGCTGCCGCTACCAGTCCCCAGGTAAACATCATAAAATAGAACATCATCGTAATTGCAGTAAGAGTTTCTGCAGTTCCACCCCTGTTGACAGACTCCTGCCAAATATCTTCATTAAATATAAATACCCCAATAATCGTGAGGACTAACACAATAATACTACAGGTCGTTCCTACCGCCCATGTATCTTTCCACTCATGTTTTATTAATTTCTTCAGCATGCGAACACCTCCCTGAAATAAGCATCCACGGTTTTGTTAAACTTCTCACGAATATTGTCCACGGTGCTTTGTACAACCAGTTCTCCTCTTCTGATAAATATGACATCATCCAGAATATTTTCAATATCCGAAATCAGGTGGGTACATATCAACAGTGTTGCTTCCGGATTGTAGTTATTTAAAATAGTACGGATAATATAGTCCCTTGCTGCAGGGTCCACGCCTGCAATCGGCTCATCCAGAATATACAACTGTGCATCTCTGCTCATAACTAGAATCAGCTGTACCTTTTCCTTTGTACCTTTGGAAAGGGTCTTTAACCTGGCGTCGGAAGGAATCCCCAGCGCCTGCAGCATGGCATAAGCCCTGTCCGCATGGAAATCTGCATAAAAGTCTGCAAAAAACGCTACCAGGCTCTTAACATCTTTCTGTGCCTCCAGATAAGTCCGCTCCGGCAGATAGGACACCACCGATTTGGTGTATGCTCCCGGCACACTGCCGTTAATGAGCACTGCACCCTCTGTAGGTGTCAAAAGACCGTTGATAATTTTTATCAGGGTTGTCTTTCCGCTGCCGTTAGGTCCTAAAAGTCCTACAATATGCCCTTTTTCAATCCTTAAATTCAAATGGTTTAACGCCGCCACACCCGCATTATAACATTTGGTCAGATTCCTGCATTCCAAAAGGGAAGGTCCATTGCCGCTTTTTTGCATAGGCTCCATAATAAACTCTACCGGAGGTCTGTACATGGGATTTCCATAAGGCGGCATCCCATTCATCGGCGCCCCGTTATTCATGGGCATTCCGTTCATCGGCGCCCCGTTATTCATAGGCATCCCGTTCATTGGTGCCCCGTTGTTCATGGGCATTCCGTTCATCGGCGCCCCGTTATTCATAGGCATTCCGTTCATCGGTGCTCCGTTATTCATAGGCATCCCGTTCATCGGTGCCCCGCTATTCATAGGCATCCCATTCATCGGTGCCCCGCTATTGGGTGTTTCATTCACAGGTGCTCCGCTCATAGGTTCCTGATAATTTACCTGTTCACTCATCACTTTCCCCTCCATTCGCTCTTTCTTTCGCCATGGCAAGTGCTTCCTGCCTTTCGTATCCCAATTCTTTCATTCTTGCAAAAAATTGGTCAATTTCCGCATCAGCCATCATTTTTCCTGTCTGGCTGATAATGCCCGGGTTATCAGCAACCGTTCTGCCGCTTGTCCGCATCGTGACGATTAAGCCCATTTGCTCCAGATTGGCAAATGCCCGCTGCATCGTATTGGGGTTCACTCCTGCTTCCGCCGCAAAATCCCTGACGCTTGGCAGCTTTTCTCCCGGTTTATATTCTCCGGCAATAATCCTGCTCTGCAAAATTTCCACCAGCTGAATGTAAATAGGGCGGTCTCCATCCAGATTCCAAGCCATATAATGCCTCCTTTCTGATAATGTATAATTAGGCAATTGCTTTAATTGTCTAATTGGTGTTTTATTTTTTATACAACTGTCTTACTGTATTGTTGTACTGTTGTATTACTTGATTAATACATTATATCAGTTTGGCATAAATGTCAATACCCTATTCCATATTTTTTTTATTATTATTTTCATTTACATCAGATATAGTAGATTTCTATAGCCCCAAAGGACACGTTCCCTTTCAGGTATAAGATTTTTCCGCCTTCCGTCCACTGGCTTTTTCCACGTTCGTCCACACCGGCAAAGCTGTTCGTAATATTGTTTTCAACCTTCCATTCTTTAGGAATATACAATTTCATGGCTCCGAAGGAAACCTCCGCCTGTATAACCGCAGAGGCATTCTGAATCAGTGCATTATCAAAATATACCACCAGTTCCCCGAATGAAACGCTTAAATCGCCGCTTACAAAATTGTCGCAGTCCACATATTTAACTACGGAACCGCATCTTACTCCTACTTCCACATGGTCATAATCCTTATCGTTAATGACCTGTCCATATCCGTCCGTTCCCCCATAAGCTTTCTGTTTTTCTCTGCGGATTTTTCTGATTTTATCCCCGAAAATCAAGTTCAGTCCCACGGACATAAACAGTGCTACAAGCAATATCTGCAGCCAGTTTGCAGGCGCTACTCCCAATTCCTTTGCAAAATTAATAATCAGAAACGCCACCGAAAAACAAATGCCTTCCAGACGAAGGGAAATAATGCTGTTAACCAACACCGCTGCCATAATGACCCCAAACCACAGTCTAAAACCTCCAAATCCCAAATAAATACCAAAACTGTTTAAAAGCATCAGGATTGCTCCCGCTATTAAAACAATCCCCCAAAAAATATTACTGTTTTTCATATTATCCTCTCCTTTTCTCTGCCATATACTCTCTCAGCATCTTATAATACTGCCTTGACACATAAACCTTTTTGTGACAATCCCTGAATTCCACCACACTGGAAGCCGTCAGATTTCTGGTAATAGAAAAGATGTGGCTGCAATTCACAATGGTAGACTTGGATATCCTCATAAAATACCCCGGCAGCCTCTCTTCCAATTCATATAACTTATAATCCGTCTCCAGCATCCTGTCACATGTATGAGCATAAATAACCTTATTTTCCGTCTCAAAGAACAAAATATCATGGAGCGGAATAAAAAACTCCCTTTCCTTCTGCCTCACATTCAACATAGACGGTATCTTATATTCCCCTGCAATCCGTTCCTTCAAAGCTGTAACTTCTTCATCCCATGCAGGCGCCCTGATAATTACTTCCTGCTCATCCAGCCTTTCATCAATCTCAATCCTGATTTTCACTCTCTTCCCTCCATGCCCCAATCATACCAAGCCCTCTCAAAAAAGTAAACGCATCTTAACCAAGTGGTAAACATGCCGAAACCAAGTGGTAAATCTACACCTCCATACATTGACTCTACCGAATTTTCACATCCCGAAGCATAGTTTCTCCCACAAAAAAAGAATGCCGGAACCAGCCAACATTCTTTTTTTCCTTCTTTATTCGATTACCTTAATCCATCCTTCCGGAGCTTCCATCCGTCCCATCTGGATTCCGGTCAACGTATCATACAGCTTTTTAATAACCGGTCCCATTTCTTCCATTCCGCTTGGCAAGCAGATTTCCTTTCCATGGTCGTTAATCTTTCCTACCGGGGAAATAACTGCTGCCGTACCGCAGAGACCGCATTCCGCCATATCTTTTACTTCCTCGAGATACACTTCCCTCTCCTCTACTTCCATGCCCAGAATGTGCTCTGCAACATACACCAGGGAACGGCGTGTAATGGAAGGTAAAATACTATTTGACTTAGGCGTCACTACCTTTCCGTCCTTGGTAACAAAGATAAAGTTTGCACCGCCGGTTTCCTCAACCTTTGTGCGGGTAGCCGCATCCAGATACATATTCTCATCAAAGCCCTGTCTGTGGGCATCCATAATCGCATAAAGGCTCATGGCATAATTCAATCCCGCCTTGATATGGCCTGTTCCGTTAGGCGCTGCACGGTCGTAATCACACACACGAATCGTAATAGGCTTTGCCCCGCCTTTGAAATAAGGTCCTACCGGTGTTGCAAAAATACGGAACTGGTATTCATCAGCCGGTTTTACACCGATAACCGCATTGCTTCCAAACATATACGGGCGGATATAAAGTGTAGCCCCTGAACCGTAAGGCGGCACATAGTCCTTATTTGCCTTTACCACATCTACAACTGCCTGTACAAATCTATCCTCAGGAAATACCGGCATTTCCAGCCTCTCACAGCTGTCCTTCATACGTGAAGCATTCAGGTCGGGACGGAAGCATACAATTTTTCCATCCTCGGTAGTATAGGCCTTTAAACCTTCAAAACAGGTCTGGGCATACTGCAGAACACAGGCACATTCACTGATCACCACATTAGCATCAGAAGTCAATGTACCTTCATCCCATACTCCATCCTTAAAATTAGATACAAATCGTTTGTCTGTCTGGATGTATCCAAATCCCAGATTGGCCCAATCAATGTCTTTCTTTCCCATATGTTTTCTTCCTTTCTTTGCTCCGTCCCCTTTGGACAAATAACACACTATATAATTTTTTCTATTATCTTGCTTTTAGAAATAAATGTCAAGATTTCGGCATAACTGACATGGTAACTATTACCTGTAGTTATACCTCTTTTTCATAGGTCACATAAGTATAGCAGATATCAAAATAAGTCTGTTCCTCCGACTCTTCCGTAACCTTCCATTCTTCCATCTTATCCAGATTGGGAAAATAGGTGTCCGCCTCGTAAGACTCCTCTATTTTGGTGACAACCGCCTTATTACAATAGGGCAGAAGCTGGCGATAAATACTCTCTCCTCCCACAACATAAATCTGCTTGTCCTTATACTGCTCCAATTCCTTCATCAGTTCTTCTATGGAATGCACTACGACCGCGCCGTTTACCGCGTAATCTTTATTTTGGGTCAGGACAATATTTACCCGGTTTGCCAAAGGCTGTCCCTGGGGAAAACTCTCAAGGGTTTTTCGTCCCATTACGATTACATTGTCCGTGGTCATCCTTCTAAAATTCTTCATATCCCCCGGAATCCGTACCAGCAGCTTATTTTTATGTCCGATTGCCCAGTTTTTGTCCACTGCCACAATTAAGTTCATTCCTATATTTCCTCCTGTTATACGCCTTTTCACAAAACCGTTTCTGACAAATGCCGTTTATTTTATTTCTCCCTTAAATCGCTATAGGTATATCATTAATCTGAGGCCCTGTCACATAATTTTCTGCCTTCACATCATCCCTTGTAAACTGATAAAAATCCTTGACCTCAGGGTTCAGCCAGAAATCCGGCGCAGGCTGGGGCTCCCTTTCAATCAGTTCTTTGATAATGGGGATATGGCGGTCATAAATATGGGCGTCTGCTATGACATGTACCAGTTCCCCCACATTCATGTCACATACCTGTGCCAGCATATGAATAAGCACCGCATACTGTGCCACATTCCAGTTGTTTGCCGCCAGCACGTCCTGTGAACGCTGGTTTAAGATGCCGTTTAAAGTCAGTTTTTCCTCTCCCTTATTCTGGGTCACATTAAATGTCATGCTGTAGGCACAGGGATAGAGATTCATCTCGTGCAGATCCTGATGCACATAGAGATTGGTCAGAA
>CAZZHJ010000127.1:0-6313 GCA_964653815.1 uncultured Lachnospiraceae bacterium | reverse complement strand
TTCAGCGTCCGCGTAGAGCAGAAGGTGGAAAGGGAACAGGTTGCCCAGGTTACAAGCACTAATAAAGACGAAAGTGTCAAAGGGCCTATGAAACGGGAAAATGCAAAGATATATCCCAATGATCCCTGTCCCTGCGGAAGTGGCAAAAAATATAAAAACTGCTGTGGAAGGGCCTGACCTGAAAAACACAAAATGAAAGAATCAGCAGAATAAAATCAAAGGAAATGTGTGGTTAGAGAAAAGTTATAGATAATAAAAAGGTGGTGACGCATAAGTGGTCGAATTAGATCAGATGAAGCAGGAGCTTTTGACATACGAGACACCATTGGCGGAAGTAAGGGATTCACTTTGACCTGGCAAATAAGGTCAAACGTATCGAAGAACTGGAAAAGCTGATGGAGACGCCGGACTTCTGGAATGATGCGGAAGAGGCACAGAAGCTTACAAGAGAGTGTAAGGGTTTAAAGGATGATGTGGAAATCTGTGAAGCCCTGAAAACACAATACGAAGATATAGAAGTTTTAATAGAAATGGGTTATGAAGAAAATGACCCGGAGATGATACCGGAAATCAGGCAGGAGCTGGACGGGTTTATTACAGGACTGGAAAATATCCGCATCAAGACCCTTCTTTCCGATGAGTACGACGGTTACAATGCGATTTTAAAGCTGAATGCCGGGGCAGGCGGCACGGAAAGCTGTGACTGGGCCTCCATGTTGTACCGTATGTATACAAGATGGGCGGAGAAAAAGGGCTTCTCCATAGAAGTGCTGGATTATCTGGACGGGGATGAAGCGGGTATCAAATCCGTGACCTTTCAGGTAAACGGGGAGAATGCCTACGGGTATTTAAAATCCGAAAAGGGCGTCCACAGGCTTGTGCGTATTTCTCCTTTTAATGCCCAGGGCAAACGCCAGACCTCTTTTGTGTCCCTGGATGTTATGCCGGATATTGAAGATGATGTGGATGTGGAGATTAACGAGGACGATTTGAGAATCGATACCTACCGGAGCTCCGGTGCAGGAGGACAGCATATTAACAAAACCTCCTCTGCAATCCGTATTACCCATATTCCCACGGGAATCGTGGTGCAGTGCCAGAATGAGCGGAGCCAGTTCCAGAATAAGGATAAGGCAATGCAGATGTTAAAGGCAAAGCTGTATATGCTGAAGAAGGAAGCCAATGCGGAGAAGCTTTCCGACATCCGCGGAGAGGTAACGGAAATCGGCTGGGGCAACCAGATACGTTCCTATGTAATGCAGCCCTATACTATGGTCAAGGATCACAGGACCAATGCGGAAACGGGTAACGTGGATGCGGTTATGGACGGAGCGCTGGATTTGTTTATTAATGAGTATTTGAAATGGAATGCGGTAAAGGAATCATAAATATTCATGAATTGTTAAATATGATTAATGAAGATTTGACTGCAATCAGGCTAAAAAGCCTGATTGTTTTTTATTTAGAAGAATAATTAACTTGACATATAAGACTACATGTAGTAGTCTTTATATAAGACCATTGCATGTGGTCTCATTCTGTAAAAGCTTTATATGAAATGTGAGTATAAAAATGAGTGGGAGGAGGTTTTGTGATGATGGAAATACAGCTTGGCGTAGTAGAGAGTAAATTTGCGGATATGATATGGGAAAACGAACCCATAAGCAGTACGGAGCTTGTGAAGCTTACAGCGCAGGAATTCAATTGGGCAAGAACGACAACACATAATGTTATCAGAAGATTGTGTGATAAGGGGATTTTTATTAATAATAAGGGAACGGTTACTTCATTGATTTCCAGGGATGAATTTTATTCTATGCAGAGTAAACAATTTGTTGAAGCTTCCTTTAGCGGTTCGCTTCCGGCATTTATTGCGGCGTTTGCAAAAACCCGCAAATTGTCCGGAAAGGAGATTGAAGAAATCAGAGCTTTAATTGACGATATGGAGGGATGATATGGAGCAGTTTTTTTTACAAATTTTAAATATTAGTGTTTCTGCAAGTTTTTTAATCCCGGTTGTATTACTTATAAGATTATTAATAAAAAAAGCTCCTAAATGGATAACGTGTCTCTTGTGGGGGCTTGTAGCAATACGTTTGATATGCCCTTTTTCATTGGAAAGCAAGCTGAGTCTTATTCCGTGGAATAATTTGATAGAATCTGAGGTAAGATACGATTTAGGGCTGAATGATGTTCAATATATACAGGAAAATAATACCGGTATGTTTACTGAGGCTGAATCAGAAATTATTACGGACCACAACAACGAACCAATAGATATAACGGATTCGGCACAAGGAACAGCTTTAAAAGATAATCAGAATAATCAAAAAAGCGTTATGGAATTCATAATGCAAAAAGCAGGTATGTTAAGCCTGATTTGGATTGGCGGAGCTATAATGTTGCTGATATATGCAATTGTATCATATGCATATTTACGAAAAAAAGTTTCTGAGGCAATACCGACAAGTGATATGATATTTATTTGTGATAGTATTGATACATCTTTTCTCTTTGGTTTAATAGTTCCACGAATTTATCTGCCGTCTTCAATTGATGCAGAGGAGGCAGGTTATGTAATTATGCATGAAACGGCACACTTAAGACGCAGAGATTATGTGTGGAAAGGGCTTGGTTTTATACTTTTATCCGTATATTGGTTTAATCCTCTGGTGTGGCTTGCATACATTATGTTTGAAAAAGACATTGAGCTTGCTTGTGATGAGAAAGTAATATCGGAAATGAATTTACAAGCCAGGAGAGCTTACGTGAATGCATTGCTTTCCTGCAGTATTCATAAGAAAGTAGTTTTTGCTTATCCTCTGAACTTTGGAGAAATAGGAATTAAGGAGCGTATAAGAGCAGTGAAAAAATATAAAAAAGCGACAATAGGGGTAGTAATTCCAGCTTTAGCGCTTTGTATAGCTGTTGCGGTTTGTTTTCTTACAGTGCCTGTAAGGGAAGTGAATGCGTATGAAAATGGAATAAGTAATGCCAATAGCTCTTTACCTGATAACAAGGAAGAATCCGAATTGGTAAGTTTTGATGAAACGGAAAAACAGAGCCAAATCGAAGAAGAATTGGTGGGAGAACAAGACTATGAGTATATAGAAAAAATAAGCTATGAATTTGATGGATGCACAGTTGAACCAAGATGGTATGTGTATGATGGGTTAACATTGTTCATTAGCTATGATGTGACAAAGAAGAAAGATTCTTTGTCGGAAATTTCTTTATCTTCCATGTTTGGAAACACACAAACAGTATATGATACAATTAATGAATCAGGCGATACTAAAGTGATGATGGCAGTTGTTCGATTTCCATATTATAATCCGGAGCCGGATATTATTTTTTCTGCATCAGACGATAAAGACTCTGAAAAATATAGTTTCCCTGTTCAAATAAATGAAGGAAATTATGTGGTATCAAAAGATATTGAGTGTAGTATAACTGATTCATCTTCGACGGAAGGTATATATATTAAACATATTGATATCTCAAATTATGCTATGAGTGTGATGATAGACACGTTAAATTGGCCTGATAACGAGAATTCTTATAAATGGATGATTGTAGCAAAGATGAAAGACGGACAAGAAAAGACTCTGTCAGCCTTTCAGGAACCATTGGTGTTCAGCGATGGTTCTATTATATATCTGAATTATATATTTGAAAAATCAAACCCTGATGACATAGCTGAAATTTTCATAAGTACTGAAGATCGGATGTATATGTCTATAATGCTTGATTAGTATAATTGCATTGACAATTTTATAAAAGCGGGGCAATCAGCCGCATAAACTGTCCCGTCAGCTTTGTAAAGGCACTTTCTTTTTTGATACTTTCATAGGTTACTTTTTGGCATTTGGCAAGGGTGCTGTTGAAATCCGCTTCAATATCCGCAATGCAGTCTGTGCCGTAAAGATAGGTGCCGCACTCAAAATGATGGTACAGGCTTCTGTAATCAAGGTTGATTGTGCCCACAACAGCCTTTATATCGTCGGATACAAATACCTTTGCGTGAACAAATCCGGGGGTATAGAGATAAATCTCAACACCCGAATCCAGCAGAGTCTTGAAATAGGTCTTCGCAAGGGCATAAACCGGTTTTTTGTCGGGAATGCCGGGCAGTATCAGCTTTGTATCAATGCCTCTTTCGGCAGAATATTTCAAGGCCGTCATCAGTTCGTCGTCAAGGATCAGATAGGGCGTCATAATATGTACATAATGGTTTGCACGGTTAAGGATATCCATATAGACTTTTTCGCCTACCTTGTCATCGTCAAAGGGATTGTCGCCGTAAGGAACGGCATAGCCCTTTTCGTCCCGTGTCTCTGCAAGCCCGAGATAGCTTTTATAATCCGGCTCCTGTTCCCCTAAGGACCACATATTGAGGAACATGAGCGTTAAATTATCCACCGCTTTGCCCTCTATCCTGATTGCAGTATCTTTCCAGTGACCGTAATGCTCCACATGGTTGATATACTCGTCGCCCAGATTTACGCCGCCGTTGAAACCGACCTTGCCGTCAATGACAAGTATTTTTCTGTGGTCACGATAGTTGTAATGCGTTGAAAGAAAAGGAAGAAGAGGAGAGAACATCTTGCACTTGATGCCGTATTCCCCAAGCATTTTCGGGTAGTTATAGGGAAGAAGGGCCAGTGCACAGGTTCCGTCGTACATAACGCGCACTTCAACGCCCTGTTTCGCCTTCTCTGCAAGGATATGCAGAATGCTGCCCCACATCTTTCCTTCTGCTATGATGAAATATTCCATAAAGATATATTTTTCAGCCTTTTTTAAGTCTTCAAGCATAGCTTCCCACTTGTTTTCCCCAAGGGGATAATAGGTTACCTTGTTTCCTGTTGTTACGGGAAATGTTCCGTTACGGTTCAGATAACGCACAAGGTCTGCCGTTTCATTGCTGACGGCCTCCAGTTCTTTTATGGCGGCTTCGTTCTGGCGGATATCGTCTTTATGGTCTTTTATCAGTTTGTTATAGCCTGCAGCCACTGCGCGGCTGCCGATATTGGATTTGGTGTAGATGTAAAACAGCGTGCCGAAAAAAGAGGTTGCAGAAATCACTAAGATCCAGGTTAGCTTTGCGGAGCTGTCCATATCGCTGTTAATGAGGTATATAATAACGCACAGATTGAAAAGTCCCAGGCCTCCCAGTATCCTGCCGATAAGGGCGGCAAAAAAGATTTCTGATATCAGAAAGCAGAAAACAGCCAGTAGAAGTAAGAGTACAATAATGCCTGTCCGGCTGAATATAATACGTAATAATCCTCGTTTAGGCTTTTTCAGTAAATTCAATTCTTCGTTCATTGCAGGGGTCCTTTCAAAAAACGCTGTTTTAGCTGATTGTTTTGTCAATTTCATTATATAACGTTATACCAGTTTCAGCTATAATTATCAATCATATTTACAAAAGATCGGTTGTGATATAAAATCTTTTACAAGTGAAAACGATGCAGTGGGAGGACATACCATGTTTGATGTTAAAAAATTAGAATGGACAAGAGAACCGGAAAGCTATGATATACAAGAAGACAAAATAGAGATTATTACAAAACCTCATACAGATTTATGGCAGCGGACATATTATCACTTTAGGAATGATAATGCGCCCGTATTACAAATGAGGACGGCGGAGAAGTATTTTTCCTTTATTGTAAAGACGGAGTTTGACAGCAAGCACCGTTTCGACCAGTGCGGCGTTGTCATGTATCTGAACAGCGATAACTGGTTAAAGGGCTCTATTGAATATGAAAATGAGGATTTTCAGCATTTAGGCAGTGTTGTTACCAATCATGGATATTCGGACTGGGCAACCACAGCCATTGATGCTTCCGTGAAAGCTATGTGGTATCGCTTGAGCCGGAGAGAAGATGATTTCTGCATTGAATGTTCTGAAGACGGCATTCATTTTTCACAGATGCGGGTATGCCATATGTGGGATGCTGTTGATGAAATCAGTTTTGGCATATATGCATGCAGCCCGGAGGATTCCTCTTTTCAGGCAACGTTTACCCATATGGATATAACGGAGTGTAAATGGCTGGCACATGACGGGCAGCAGCCGGATGAGAATTAATGCAGGTAAAGTGGAAATAATTCCTTTATAAATATTTTGTTAAATGATTGAAATAAAATAACAGCTATGCTACAATTCATTCAAGAACGGTCAATACTATTTCAAGCCCTCTTTCATTTTTCTGTGAGGGCATAAAATGGAGAATCTCAGAATAAACTATTCCAGCTTTGTTTTATGGCAGGATAACCCCAATACGGCTATGTTACCATAAAG
>CAZZHJ010000126.1:0-6428 GCA_964653815.1 uncultured Lachnospiraceae bacterium | reverse complement strand
TGCCATGGATGGCAATTTAGCCGTCACGCGGCACGGATGCCGCTTTGACGGCGACCCGACCCTTACCGGTCATGTCCCCGCGGGCTGTTAGAAAAATCCGTTTTTTAGTTCCATTATAAAAAATAGAAAAACTTTTTCCGGGCTTTGCCCATGCCGACGTCCTTTATCCCATTACATCAACGGTGCGAACAACCTGCAAATTCTTCCGCTCATCCTATGCATAAGCGGCAGTTTCTTATAATCCCCCTCCGTAAACCTCTCGCACTGTTCAAATGTCCTCCTGAAATCCTCCTTAATCTCTCCGATCACCGGATTATCATAAATAAAAGTCGCACACTCATAATGCTCATAAAGGCTTCTGAAATCCAGATTAATAGTTCCCACTACAGCTTTGACATCATCCGCCAAAAACATTTTTGCATGGACAAATCCCGGTGTAAATTCATATATCTTTACCCCGGTCTCCAAAAGCTTTGGATAATAAGTATGTGCAACCGCAAACGCCACCTTTTTATCCGGTATATGGGGCATGATAATCCGCACGTCAATCCCCCGCTGTGCCGCAAATTTCAATGCGGTAATAATTTCATTTTCAGGAATCAGGTAAGGGGTCATAATATAGACATAGCTTCTCGCCTTATTTAAAATATCGATATAAACCTCTTCCGCCACATCTTCCCCGTTACAGGGATCGTCATTGTAGGGAATCACAAACCCGTTCTTCCCGGATTCATCAGGCTCACAGTCCACATTCAGGTATTTCCCGTAATCCTCTTCTTTCGTCTCTCCAATATTCCACATCTGCAAAAACATGGCTGTAAAGCTCTTCACCGCATCTCCGGAAAGCTTCACCGCCGTATCCTTCCAGTATCCGAACCTCTCAATATAATTCATATATTCATCGGCAAGGTTAATGCCTCCGTTATATGCAAGTTTTCCGTCAATTATTAAGATTTTTCGATGGTCCCTATAGTTTTGATGGGACGAAAAGAAGGGAATCACCGGTGCGAACACCTTAACTTTAATCCCCTTTTCCCTGAGTTTCTCGGGGTATTTGCGGGGCAGTTTTAAAATTGAATTAAATCCGTCATACATCAAACGGACTTCCACACCTTCCGCCACTTTTTTCTCCAGAACCTCTAAAACCTCTTCCCATACACGTCCCGGATTGATAATAAAGTATTCTAAGAAGATGAACTTCTCCGCTTTTTCCAGTTCCGGTATCAAATCGGCAAACTTTGCCTCCCCATCAGGAAAATATGACATCTTTGTCTTATCATAGGAAGGAAAGCCGTTTACATGCTGTATATAGTAAGCAAGGTCGGTAATGGGAACATTTTCCTCCCACATTCTCTGTACCACATCTTCATTGGGCGTCAGATACTCTTTTGTATCTTCAATATTTTTATGAAGACCTTTTTTAATTCCCACACTTGCAGGATTGATCCGCACCAAAAGATATAAAACAGCCCCAAATACAGGCACAACGCACAGTGGCACCATCCATGCCAGCTTAAAAGCCGGATTTTCATCGCTGTTGATAATGACCACTACCAGAACTGCCGCCAAGATATTCAGGGAATAGAGCACCCACTGGGAATATTCCCCCATAATGGTAAACAGCCCAAACAGCAGAACAATCTGCACAAGCATCAAAATAACAATCAGCATAATTCTGCTGAATATTAAATTTACCAATGCATTTAAACCGGATTTCTTAATCTTTACCGCTCTGTTTTTAATCTGTTCTCTTTTCATGCCATTTCCTCATTTATGCTAAAACCTGCTGCATCTGTTCATAACGGTTCCCTTGACCGTCAGGAATATTCATTACATTCTAACATAAACGCATGAAATAGAAAATGGTAAAATTGCAAAGAAATCTGATAATATTTCTTTTACAGCCTTTTAGGCTTTGCAATATAATGTATGCCAAAAGAAACTACACCTGCCAATAAAACGCCTCCTGCCACACTCAGTAATTTTCCATCTGCCGGATAACTGAAAACATAAGCCAGTTCCAAAAAGAGTATTTCCAGTATCAGATGATGAGCCACCGTAAAGGAAAATGTACCGTTGCCTGAAATATCCCTTTTTTTATCACATATATATGCTGCCGTTATACACAGGATGGTAAGCAGGGGCAATCCTGGCATTCCAATCAAAACAATCGCTTCACTTTCAACAAAATAATCAGTACCGCTTATCCACCAAAGTCCGAACCAGATTACAAACGCTGAGAGCAGCGCACCCGGTATATTGTTTGTTATGTTTTTTGCAAAAACAAGCGACACATATAAAAAGGTATTTATAATAAACAACATCCCTACCTTTTCAAATATCCATACATAATACTCGGCATCATAACCCAGCCTACTGGTCAAGCCATCGAAAATAAGCCAGCCCAAAGCATGGGGAAGCCATATGAAAACAATTCCGCAGATAAAATCATAGGTGACGTAACTGCTGGCCTTAACCGGCAGCAGCTTTTGAAACTCCCTGCCGCGTCTTCCTTCCAACATATGCCACTTTACCAGCATCACCGCTGCCACCACCCAGAATAATAATCTCATAGTATTATAGTAACAGTCGGCTTCATATTCACCGCCCCATAAATTCCACAGCATCTGCGACTGTTCCCAGGCCAGATTGGCATCCGTTATTTTCCGAAGTTCTATCATTTTATAGCATCCCGTCAGACCATATAAAAGCACCAACGCAATTACCCCTGTCAAACATAACAGATAGGTCCTGTCTCTCCTAAATAATTTCTTACATTCTCCTATCATAGCTTTTCCTCCTTTCATCCGGTTTTGTCATCTTGCTTTTCTCCCCCAGGTCAGATAATGCACACCTGCCGTAACAAGAGCCGCCAGTATCAGGGCAACGACTATGGTCGCCAGCCTGGACGGTAAAATTATACCGGTAACAGATATAGCAAACAGTTCCACATAAATTGCGAGCATTACAAGAAAATGGACAGATTTGAAATAAAATAATCCATTTCCTGCAATATCCCTTTTCCTGTCACAGAAATAGGATAATACCACAAAAACCAACACCATCAAAAGGAACAGAATATACTCCCGGATATACACTGCATTATAGAAGCCCCAGTCCCAAAGCACAGTATAGCCTGTTCCAAAAATCCATAACAGCATATAGTTGCATATTAACACCAATAACAATATTCCTGGTATATATCTGGTAATTTTTTTTGCAAAAACCAAAAAGGAATAGATAAAGGAAACTATGATAAGTTCTCTTCCCACTTCACACCATATATTATCAAAAGTATTGCTCAAGTCCATAATTCCCATCTGTTCATACTGTTCAAAGGGCTTTATCATTATTGCTGCCATAATTCCCATAATAACAGTGGGCACCCATAAAAACAGAATGCCGCAAATATAGTCATAAGTGACACATGTGGCGGACTTTACCGGTAAAAGATTCTGAAATTCCTTTCCCCTTTTTCCTTCCAGCACGTTCCACTTTACAAATTGTGCAGCCACAACGATTACAAGTACAGCTTTCATCACCCTTGTTATCGCGTACTCCGTCATCCATGCAGCCGTGTCCCACACTTCGCCGTTTCTGAGAAAAAAATCCTTCCCGAAATGTTCCATAAACTCCTCAATCATTTCTATGTCCTGCCCTACTATGTTACAGCATTGAAAAAGCATATATAAAAGCGTGAGCGCCACAACACCTGACAGACATAATAAAAATATCTTATCTCTCTGAAACAGTTTTTTACATCCCTGCATATGTTTTCCCTCCTCAATCCGCTTTTTCGCTTTTTATCAGGCAATAGATTTCTTCCAGGGTAATATGCTTGCCTTCCAGCTCCTTTGCCCCACTTTTTAACAGGCGATTCAGATTTTCTTCCTTGTTGCCTCTTGTATAGAATTCCGTCACCTTTCCGATTTGGCTGCAGATTTCTATTTTGGGCTCTGTAAGCTTTTCCGGTATTTCTGGATTCTCCCATGCCGCCTGCCATTTCTGTACGCTCTCCATGATTTCGTCCAGACTTCCCTGCCATACTACAGTTCCCTTATCCATAAGAGTCAGGCTGTCGCAAAGCTGTTCAATCCCGCTTAAGTTATGGCTGGATAATATGACGCCCAGCCGATTCTTTTCCACTTCCTCAATCAGCGTATCTCGAAAAAGCTTCCGGCTCTCCGCATCCAGTCCGCTTTCCGGCTCATCCATGACCAGATACTCCGCATTCTGCGCCACTGCAAGCATAAAAGCCAGCTTTGTTTTCTGTCCTTTGGACAGATTTCCTACAATCTTTTTCCCGTCCAGCCCGAATTTTTCATTCAGTGTATAAAATTTTTCTAGGGAAAAATCAGGATAAAAAATCTTATATAATCTGATCAATCCGGATACGGAATACATGGAAATAAACTCCTGGCTGTCGGAAACATAAGCAACCCGCTGTTTCACTTCCGGCGTATCATAAATTTCCTTTTCATCATAGGATACTTTTCCTTCATCTGGACGGTAAATCCCCGCCACACATTTTAAGAGCGTAGTCTTGCCGGCACCGTTGGAACCGATAAGGCCGCGTATTTCCCCTCTCTCAACTGTCAGAGTCATATCGCAGACAGCACGGACTCCATTATAACCTTTCCACAACTTTTCAACTTTTATCATAACAATCCCTCCTATATCGAATCATAGATTTCTTTTATTAGGTTTGTAACATCCTTCAAAGAATATCCACTCCGTTTCAACTCCAGTATTTCACTTTTCATCCGCTGCCGGATTTGTTCCTGCTGTTCTTTTTCCAGGTTCACATCCACATTTTGTCCGATAAAAGTACCTCTGGCACGAATGGTCTCAATCACCTTCTGTCGCTCTAACTCCTGATATGCCTTTGCCACCGTTGAAGGCGTTACCCCGAGGGACTGTGCCATCTTCCTGACTGATGGGATGGCATCACCGGGGGATAATTGTCCCTTAATGACATATAGCTTAATCTGCTCTATGATCTGCTCATAAATTGGCTGTTTACTTCGATAATCAATTTGAACCATGTTTTTCCTCCTTCCTTCTTTTGGGGTGATGTGTGACGGCAGTTGCGAAACTTTGGGGCGGGCTGTAGATAACCGGGGGTGCAAAGCCTCACAACTGTACCCCTTGTATTATCTGTATTACTTCATGTAGTACAGTTAATATAACACGCTCCATAGCTTCTGTCAATCCCTAACATCAATATTTTCAAGAAAACTTTAAAACTCTCTCGTTTTATGTAATAATACTATCATAACAACCAAAGAACAGGAGCATGTACCATGAAGGGATACCTCTCTATCGGAAAAGTTTCCAAATTAAAAAATGTCAGCATTAAATCCTTACGCTATTATGATGAAATCGGCATCTTTACCCCCGCACTGACCGACCACACCACCGGCTACCGCTACTACAAAGAAGAGCAGCTGTATCTGCTGGATGCCATTTCACTCTGCATAGAATTGGGAATTCCCTTAAAGAACATGTCCGATTACTGCGATAAAAACGGCACCCCCAATCTGCAAAAACTGCTTGGCGATGCTAAGACCCTGGCGGAGCAGAAAATCCGCTCCATGTATCATTCTCTGGAGACTTTACAAAATACCATCAACACCCTAGAACATCATCCAAGTATTCCCGTTCCGGAGGGATGTCATTTAAAGACCCTTTTATCCAGGACTGTTTTAACCATTCCTTTTGATGAATATACTGACGTCTTCCACTACAATCCCAAGCTTCTTTCACTGTTTGTCAACGCTCAGAAGCTGGGCCTTGCCGCTTCCTATCCTTCGGGGCTGATTTATGACTATCATAAAGGAGTTGCAGAAAAATATGTTTTCATCCATGTGGCTCCCCTGACCGGCGATGCCGAAGCAAAAAACGTCCCCGGCAACTGGGGCAGAAATATAGAAGGGCTGCGTACCCTTCCCTCCGGCACCCATCTGTGCCGCCAGCACGCCGTCCATGAAATCGAAAATGCTCCTGACATTTTCAAGCTGCCAAAAAATATTTTAAAGAATTGTACGGTTATAGAAACCGATTTATTAAAAGACGAAAAAGAACGTACAGGCATGAACTACGAAATGCAGATACTGGTATGATTCCATACCTTTCATCCCTGCTAAAACTGTACCGGTTCCACATCCTCTGTCAAGGGGAGCATTCGGTATTCGGGAAATGCGTCAATCACATCCTCCAGGCATAAAGCAGTGGCATGGACCGTATCGTGTGCCAGCATCACAATCTTCTTGCGCCCTAGAGTAGAAGATGTAGCATTCTCTAAAAGTGCATCCGGCTCGGCATGACTGACTGCATCCTCAAGACTGGCATTCCAATCAAAATAAATAAATCCCTTCTCTTCCATTTTTTCAATAATCTCTTTATAAACCTTTTTATTATAAGCATTG
>CAZZHJ010000125.1:0-6703 GCA_964653815.1 uncultured Lachnospiraceae bacterium | reverse complement strand
AAATTCCGCATTGGCGCTGCCGATTGCCAAAATGCCGATGACAGTAATGGCAATCAGCATAAAAACCAATTTAAAATCATAATCCCTTACCCGGTATTTCTTTAACACGTATCTTCACTCCTATTACCAGAAAACATTGATCTTTCTTCTGGAAAATTCCAATTCCAATGTGCTGGTATCAATCTGCATGTACTTACACAGGATTTTTGCAATATCCCGTTTTATCATTTCCATAACTTCAGGCGAACAATCGATCCGATCCGAAATCAATAAGATTTTCAGGCGGTCTTTCGCGATTTCACCTGATTTTTTCTTTCTAAAAAACCATAAATTGCCCATCCTTCATTACCCCCGTTACATTTTCTGAAAAATACCGTTGATTCGAAACCAGATTGATTTCTCCCGCTCCGGAGAATATAAGGGAACATCATTCCCTAAAATCCGGTTACAGATATTCATAAAGGCTTTTCCTGCAGGGGTGTCGGTGCATACTAGGGGCTCTCCGTGATTGGTGGAGATAACAATGTTTTCATCATCATAGATGGCACCAATCAGATGAATGGATAAAATATCAACCACATCATCTATGCTCATCATATCTCCCCGTTTGATCATATCCAGCCGGAGCCGGTTGATGACCAGGTCGATTTTCCCCATTTCATAGGCATTTAACAATCCTATGATTCTGTCTGCATCCCTGATGGCGGATACTTCGGGTGTTGTTACTACGATTGCCCTGTCTGCGCCTGCAATGGCATTTTTAAATCCCTGTTCGATTCCTGCCGGGCAATCCAGTATAATATAGTCAAATTGTTCTCTCAGCTGTTCTGTCAGCTTTTTCATCTGTTCAGGATTAACGGCGGACTTGTCCCTTGTCTGTGCACTTGGCAGAAGGTGCAGTCCCGGAAAGCGTTTATCCTTGATCAGCGCCTGCTTGATGCGACAGTTTCCTTCCACCACATCTACCAGATTATATACAATCCTGTTTTCCAGGCCCATGACCACGTCCAGATTTCGCAATCCGATATCCGTGTCAATAAGTACGACTTTTTTACCCAGAACCGCAAGACCGGTTCCTATGTTTGCGCTTGTGGTAGTCTTTCCGACACCACCTTTACCTGATGTGACGACAATTACTTCACTCATAAAAACCTCCGCTCTTTCATTATCGTCCCCCGGAAAACCTTAAAACAGATTATTTTCCGGTAATTCTTTGGTAAAGTCCAAATCCCCGATGACCAGCCTGTCCTTTTCTATGGTGACCATCTTGGGGGCTCTTTTGCCCATTACGGATAATTTCTCCTTTAATCCTTTTTTGTACTTTAAATCAGCGATTCTGAGGTTCTCAGCATCCAGATGCAGTGCGGCTATGAACCGCTCTCTTCTGGCGTCTGCGCCGCCGTAGGCTGTTCCCGAAAGGCTGCCCAGCACAATAATATTTCCTTTTGCAATGACTGCTGCACCTCTTTGCACATCTCCCAGAATAACAACGCTGGAAGAAGATTCAAAAACTTCACCGTCTCTTAAAGTTCCTCTATAAAACTGACAGCCGTTTTCCGGCTCTTTACCGGCATCCTTCTTAGTATCGACAATCAGCTTTTTATAATAATCATTGGCATTTTCATCTGTACAGACCAAACATATAATCTGTAAATCGCAGACGCTTATAATAGCATCTAACAGTTTCATGCTTTCTTCTTCCGTCAGTTCTCTTCCCTGAAACTGAAGGGCTACGGAGGCTTTTTTGAAAAAGGCTGCCGCATCCGCAAAGCTTTCCTTTGTTTCTTTTAAAATTTGTTCAAAATCAGGTTCTTTTGCAAGTTGGACACGTATTCCGTCTGGAAAACTTTTTAACACGACGTTTCCTGTCAAAATAGCTACCTCCTATTCTTCATTTGAAACATTAGTACTGGTATTTGTAGCCATACCGTTAATCAAAACATCCTTATCTTCCAGGTTATAATAGTACTTATAAACATCCCGTGTAAGCTCTGCCGCATAATCGGATGAATATCCGAATGCAATACGGGTAGTTACACTGATTTCAGGATTTTCATAGGGAGCATAGCTGACAAATAATGTATGATTGGGACGGTTCCTGTTTTCCTGTGCCGTTCCCGTTTTGCCCGCTACATTGACCCCCATTCCCTGATAAGAGGCTTTATCTTCAACTACTCTCCGCATTCCTCTGTGAATCACATTCCATGTACTCTCAGGCACATCTACGGTATTGCGGACAGTAGGTGTAAAATCTTCAATTAAATTGCCGCTATAGTCTGTTACCTTGTCAAGGAGACTTAAATTATAGCATGTGCCGCTGTTTGCAACGGTTGTTACATATCTGGCAATTCCTACAGTGGTATAGTTGTTAGTTCCCTGTCCAATGGCGGAACGGATGGAGTCAAAATCGGAAACCTTGGGTTCCTCTTCTGCAATCTCCACTCCAGATTTTTCACTCAGTCCGTATAAATCGGCATAGTGAGCTAATTTTTCCAGACCCACATCGGAATCATAGGTTCCCATGGATCGCCCTAACCGGTATCCCATTTCATAAAAATAGTAGTTACAAGAATTTTCTATTGCTCCCTCTACATTCAGTGAACCGTGTGCCGAAGGATAAATCCAGCAATTGGCCGGAGGAGAAATGGTGTCCCATTTTCCGTGGCAGATTACGGTTTCACTTGTACCTACAATCCCTTCCTGCAATGCTGCCGTGGCCGTTACCATTTTAAAGGTAGAGCCCGGTGCTGAAGTCTGCTGGGTTGCATAATCCCATAATGGCTTGGATAAATCCTTGTTCAGCCGTGCATAGTATTCAGAATTGGACATGCGGTTATTATCATATCCCGGATAAGATACAAGGGCAAGCACCTCTCCTGTCCGTACATCCGTTACAACCACGGACCCTGAACAGGGATCGAGGGCAAGCTGTGCCGGGGTAATCTCCAGATTGGAAATTTTGCCCAGCATAAAATTGTAAGGGGAAATAGTACCGTTTTGCACGGTAGCTCTTTCCGCCGCAGTTCCTGAAATAATGCCCTGATCATATAAGAGCAGGCATACCTGTTTGCCGGTAAGGCTTTCATCTTTGATCATATACCTGTAAATTTTTTTATGAAAATCGGTATCTGTTTTCAAGGAATCAAAAACATACTTCAAAACCGCCTGATAAATTTCATCGGAATCAGAATATTGGTTTTCCAATTCAAGCTTGCTGATATCAATCCAGTTCATGGCGATGACATGCAGCAGATATTCCTTTAAACTGATGTTCTCATCCTTGCGCCATGCCTGATAAATCTCATCATCGCTGTCAATTTCCGATGTTAAAATAATGCCGTCCTCGTTTAACAGGTTTGTAATATGTAAATTATATACCTGATATTCCGTGGATAAGGTATTATAAGCCTGAGGGTTCTCATTGAGTTGTTCCCTGAGGGTGGACAGCACTGCATCTTCTTTCACAAGAAAGCTGCTGTATACTTCCCGTTCCAGCTCTGTGGCATTATCGGCGGAAAAATGGCTGATATCAATAACACTGTTGTTGATCAATGCAAAATACACATCATCTATGGGAATCTGAATGGCGCTTGCCGATGCATTTTCAGCTGGAACATATTCCTTAATATTCTTGATTTTTGCTACCAGAATACCTGCGATTTTCTGCTCTAACAGATTATAAACCGCTTTTTGCAGTTCCTTGTCTATGGTAAGATACACATCATCTCCCGCAACGGGTTCAATGCGGTCGCTGGTCTCAATCACCTTTCCTAGATTATTGACATAAACCACCTCAGAACCTTTTGTGCCTTGCAGGTAAGATTCCATGTAGCTCTCAATTCCGGATTTACCGATAACATCGGTCATAATATAGGAATAGTCATCGGTTTCTGATAATGTTTCCAGTTCTTTTTGGGATATTTTACCTGTATAGCCAATAATATGGGAAAAATAAACACTGTCCACATATTTACGAACGGTATCTTCTGCAATAGAAACCCCGTCCAGGCTGGATGAATTTTCCATTACCACGGCGACCGTCTCGTCGGAAACGTCCGTTGCCACTGTTGTAGGTATGTATTTCTGGAAATCATTCAGACTCATGGCATAACGGATGGTAACGATTTTTAGAAGCATCTCTTTGGAATAACCTTTTCCCACAATAAAATCAGTGCTTCTGTCGTCAGGGTCTTCAAAGTCCCCAACGCCGAATTTACTTCTTCCCGCAAGATAATTGATCACATCTTCAGCAGTTGAAGTTTTCTGACGGTAATCCATATCCTCAATATAAGCTTTTCCATATACATCCGCCAGAAATCTTTGCTGCGCCGTACCGGAAACCGCAAAAGCAAACTCACCATTACTCCCGATAATAATATTAAAGTCGTTGACTACAGAATCCCCGTTCTCCTCAATCATGTTAATGAGGGAATAGATGGTTTGGTTCAGATTTTTATTTTTGGCGCTACCGGATTCATAAACGTCCTCAATTGTAACGGAATATGCCAGTTCATTATAAGCCAGCAGTTCCCCATTCCTGTCAAAAATCTGTCCTCTTGTGCTGGCAATGCTCCTCTCCTTCCGGATTTTTAATGTAAATTTATCAAGGTATTCCGCTCCGTTTACAATCTGGAGGGTAAAAATCCTATAGATCAGAATACCGCAAAGAAGGCAGAATGCCAGAATCATAATAAAGAATCTGGATGTTATGAAATTAATAAAAGAATCCCTTATATTTTTAAACAATTTCTCCGCTGCTCCTCTTTGTTTTTCCTCCAAAGATTTTGAAAAACAATGTTAAAAATGCAAATATGATAATGGTCAATAAAACTGTATATACCACTTCCGGAATAATGATATGCATCATGTAATATCCCAGATGGAAACGTCCCCGGAGTAAAAACATCAGTATATAATATACGATGCCGTAAACAAAATCACTGCAGGTAACCAGTAAAATCTGCAGCTTTAAATCGTCTTTAAAAAACAGCCTTTTGAAAAAACCGTTAAAGTATCCTATGTACATATATAACAGTGCGTGGAATCCAAGGACGCCGCCGTTAAACACATCCACTAACAGCCCAACAAAAAATCCTGCGATGATTCCCGCTTTTTTGCCCAGCATAAATCCGAAGGAAGCTGTTACGATAATCAGAAGGTTCGGCCCGATAGAGCCGAATGCGGCATAACGGCATACAGTGCTTTGCAATATAAAACTGAAAATGACGATAACCGCCAAAACGATATTTCTCTTCATGTTTACTCTTCCTCATCAACCTGCTGTTTCAAATCCAGAATGACAAGCACCTCGTCAATATGTTCAAAGTCCACAGCCGGCGTAATGGTTCCTGAATGGGTCAGATTGTTGGCATCGGAATCCATGGAAGTAATATAGCCGATTAAAAGTCCCGGCAGGTATTTGTCACTGATATTGGATGTGACAACTTTATCCCCTTCATTGACTTTTTCGGCAGAGTCAATTAATTTGCTGAAACGGATAATATTCTGGCTCATCAGCTCTAAATCCCCTGATACCATGAGTTTATCCCCTGTTGCCAGGATCATGCCGCTTACATTGCTGCTGTCATCAATAATAGCGGTAACTTTCGCCCAGTTTGCTCCTACTTCCGTCACAATGCCCACCAGTCCGCTTCCTGCCATAACATTCATATTGACTGCTATGCCGTCGTCAGAGCCCTTATCGATAATAAAGGTATTAAACCAGTTTCCCGTATCTTTTCCGATAACCCTTGCGCCTACTTTTTCGTATTGTGCATATTCCTGGTCCAGCTGATAGAGCTCACGCAGAGTATTTAACTCATATTTTTCCTGAGTAAGGGTATTGTTTTCTATGATTAAGGCGTCAATCTGTTCCTGCAGTTCTTTGTTCTGCTCCAGTAAATCCCTAATCTGGACCAGTTCCCTGGAACGCTCTGACAAAAAACCTCCTGCCTGGCTGATTCCCTTTTGAAACGGAACGGTAACGTAACCGGAAAAATCGGCAACAACGCCCGTAAACAAATCGGTAGTAAAAGTAACCGCCATTAAAACGATACAAAGCCCCGTTAAAATCAGCAGCAGATATTTACTTTGTAAAGTAAACTTTGTCCGCTTCCGTTTCATCAGTTACCTCCGTTGCTCAAACCGTTGATGTCATGGGCCACAGAACGGAAATTATCATCCAAAATAATCTTGGAAATTCCAAGGGCAACGCTTGCAATGGGATTTGCCGCCACATTTACTTTTAATCCGGTTCCCTGATTCATCAATTCGTCTAAATGGGACACCTGGCATGCGCCTCCTGTCAGATAGATACCATGTCTGTAAATATCTGCAGCGAGTTCCGGTGGAGTACGCTCCAAAATAACCTTGATCTGGTCAATGATTGTATTGAAGTTTTCTTTTAAGGCCTCTCCAACCAGCTTTGTAGGGATTTCCCGTTCTACCGGAAGTCCTGTTACAATATCCCTGCCGTAAACCACTGCAGGATTTCCTGCTGCTTCCAGGCTGCGAAGGTCTATCTTGACTTTTTCAGCCGTTTTTCCGCCGATGATCAGATTGTATTCTTTCCTGATGGCATTTCTGATGGCATCATCAAATTTCAGACCGCCCACTTTGATAAGTCTGCTGAGTACTATGCCTCCTAGGCACAAACTGGAGATGTCCGTGGTGTCATAACCGATCTCCACTACCAGGACACCCT
>CAZZHJ010000124.1:0-6796 GCA_964653815.1 uncultured Lachnospiraceae bacterium | reverse complement strand
ATATACGTCCATTCCAATCCAAAAGGCATATACGGAGACAGCGTTTCCTCCCATAAGGCTTCACTCTCTTTATTCGCTTCATCATGCAGCGTCATATCTTCCAGCATTTCCGAAGACACGGGACGAAAATAGTATTCTGAAACTTCAACCCGTAAATCTTCGGTGGAAAGGCTTTCCGTTAAAAGGGAAATCTGTTCATCCAGAGAGACTCTCATTTGTTGTTCATTGCAAAGTTCCTCCGTGGTATAATTGTTTAAAATATTGAACAGGGCATTATCTGCTTCCTCTCGAATAGCATCATACTCTCCTACCTTTAACCGCTCTGCATTAATAATATTTAAAGAAAACTCGTATTCGAAAACCGCTGAATCCACAGGCACGCCGCCGGTAATCTGAATCTGTTCGCCCGCATATCCTGCGAATTCCCTAGTTTCCCATTTTTCCGCCGTCAGAGGTTCAAAAATGTAAAAGAAATAGTCCGTAAAAGCCTTCAGAGCCTTTGCCTCTTCATCGTCCTTTATTTGGTATGCAAGTTCTGATACCGAAAAACGGTCAACCAGTTCTATCATTTCCGGCTCATCCACCATTTTGTTCATTATTTCCTGATAGTCCACAACGGACATCTCTTCATAATCATCAATCCAAAGTGAAAACAGTTTTTCGCTTTCTTCTTTTGTAAATTCTTCGCCTGGAATCTGTGTCAGCGCATCTTTTAACGCATCCTCATAAGGGGCGGACTTGGCCGACGTGGCAAATAATGCTGCAACGCCTATTATCAAAACAACGGCAGATATGATTGTTACAAAAGATGTTTTCTTTATTTTCATAATGGCAGTAATCCTTTCTTCAATGGCATTTTTACTGAAGCTGCTGTAAAAAGGAATCAATCCGCTCCTTTTTTCCTCCATGTAAATCAGAGTATTGGCATACAATGCCTTGGAATTTTCACCAAAGACCCTGACAACCCTTTCATCACAGGATAACTCGATATCCCTGTTAAAGAGGGCATACATAATCCACACCATGGGATTAAACCAATGCACGCACAGAGTAATGGCTGCAATCAGCTTTGCAGCTGAATCAAACCGCCGGATGTGCACATATTCATGCATCAGAATATATTTTATCTGCTCTTCATTCTCCCATTCTGTAGCCTTGGGCATCAGAATAACGGGACGCAAAAGTCCATAAGTTAAAGGAGCAGTAATCATATCCGACTGGCGGATGGAGACATTCCGTTTTAAAGGGTGCTCTTTTAACCATGCAATTCCATAGCACTGGTCAACAGGAAGGGACATCCTGAACTTCTGCAGGCATTTCCAATAGGAAATTGTCAGAAAAGCAACGCCGGAAAACATGCCTGCCAGATAAATGATAAGCCAGGGCGAAACGGTAATTGCATTTCCCGGAGTTCCATAATCTTCGGGGTATGACAAAGCTGTAGAATATGACGGAACTGTAGAATATGGCAAAATCTCAGAACGTGATAAAGCGTCTCCATACAAATCATCTTCATATGACCCTGTATAAGATTTATCCAGCTCTGAATTTCCTGCAAGAACACCAGAAATCTCCGGACTATTCTGTCCAATCAGGGAATAGACCGAAAACACCGCTGGCACCGAAAAGGGAATCAACAACCGTAAAAACGCAATTGCCCACAAAATTAAGAAAGTTCTTTTAGGCAGCCTGTTCCCTGCTATGGCACGGATTATGATAATGACCAGAATCAAAATTCCTCCGAAAAAACTCATTTTCAGCAGATTCATAACATTTTCCTCCTATAGGCTCTTACTCCATCTCCTTAACAATCTGTTTCAGCCTTTCAATCTGCTCCTTGGAAAGATTTTTCTTTCCCAGAAGAGCCGCAAACAATTTGTCCTCAGAACCATCGTAAACCTTATTAATCAGTTCCTTTGTTTCCGCCGCCTGCACATCCTCCTGGGGAATCAGGGCATGGCACATAAAGTTAGGCTCAGAACGTTCAATAGCTCCTTTTTTAATACAGCGTTTTATCAGGGTATAGGTAGTGTTCACATTCCAGCCCGTTTCCTCCTTTAAGACATCGGAAATGTGCTTTGCCGTAGAATCGCCTTCCTTCCAGAGAACACTCATTATCTTTAATTCGGAATCAAAAAGTTTAATATTCATAGTTGTATCATTCCTTTCACTTGGTTCAGGTCATAAACGAAGCATGAAAAAAGCTGCTTTATTTTTACTGTTTTATTCCCACAACGCATATAAGACTGTAGTAGTATGTTGTTATACTACCACAGTCTTATATCTCTGTCAATACTACCAGAGTAGTTTTTTAGTCCGCCTCTATCATCCTATATCCCACTCCCGCCTCTGTAAAAATATACTTAGGCTGAGCCGGGTTTTTCTCTATTTTCCGGCGGATATTTGCCATATTGACCCTTAAAATCTGATTGTCGTTTTTCATATTGGGTCCCCAGATTTCCTTCATAATATAATCGTAGGTCATGACTCTGCCCGCATATTTGCCGAGAAGCGCCACAATTTTAAATTCATTCTGGGTCAGGTTAGCATCCTTTCCCTCTACAAATACCCGGTGTTTATCGTAATCAATCATAAAGCTTCCGGAGACAAAAACTCCGCTTTGTCCCAATCCCGGCGTTGCCGCTGCGGTCCTGGTGTGTCTGATTGCCGTGCGGATCCTGGCAAGCAGCTCCGATGTTCCGAAGGGCTTTGTAATATAATCGTCCGCTCCCATATCAAGGGCTGCAACCTTATCCTTTTCATGACTTCTGGCAGAAACCACTACAATGGGCATGGAGGACCATTCCCGCACATTCTCCAGGATTTTCATACCGTCCATATCCGGCAGACCCAAATCCAGTATGACCAGGTCCGGGCACTGGGATGTAATGAGACTGCAGGCCTCCGAACCGGTATTTGCCATCATTACATCGTAATGATTTGCCTCCAGTACGGCACGGAGAAAATTGCGAATGCTTTTATCATCTTCTATTACCAGAATCCTGTCTCTAATTTCCATAGTTCTGCTCCTTTTTCATGGGAAGCGAAAACATGACTTTTGCTCCGCCTTCTTTTCTGTTTTCCGCCTTCATATCGCCCTTGTGAGCCTTCACAATACTAAAACATACCGAAAGGCCGATGCCCATATTCCGCCTTGCATCCGGTCCTTCGCTTTCTCCCGTATGCATCCCGCCTTCAAACATGCGGGGCAGCACATCCGGTCTGATTCCCCTTCCATTATCTTCAACGGCAAAGAAAACCTCCTGTTCATCATTGGTAATATTAATGGTAATTTCATCCGTCTCTCCATGAAGCACGGAATTTTCCAACAGATTCACAATAACCTGCTCTATCAGAATTCCATCCATAGGCACTAACAGCACCTCGTCAGGAATATTGACATTTACTTTTACATCGGGAAAACGCTTCAGAAATTTCTGTACCGCGCTGTCAGCAATCTCTTCCACCACTTCCAGGTTGGTGCTGATATTGGCGCTGCTCCCGTTAATCCTCGTAACGGACAGGAGATTCTCCACAATGCGTATCAGCCATTGGGCTTCTTCCTTAATGTCCTTGGTCAGCTCCAGCCTTTCGTTATCGGGCAGCACATCATAATTGTCAATAACTGCCGATGCGGAACCCACTATGGAGGTAAGGGGCGTCCTGATATCATGGGACACCGCCCGCAGCAGATTCCCCCGCATTTTTTCTTTCTCTATTTCCAGTTTGATCTGCTCCTGCTTCTTAATCTGCGTAGTCAGGGCGCTGATACTGATTGCAACCGCCAGCATTGCCAGAAAGGTCAAAGGATATCCCGTTATGGTAAAATCAAATTTAAAATAAGGATAGGTAAAAACAAAATTTACGCCTACAACCGCCAGAAGGGATGCCACGATTCCGTATACATATCCTTCTGTACACCGGGATATAAAAAGTACTGCCAGTACAAAAATCAAGGGTACATGGGTGTCTGTGGGAACCACTCTCTGCAACAGAAAACAGACTCCCGCCGCAATTGCAAAAATGGCTGCCGTTACCAGACAGTTTTTCCATATAGCGTTTTTCTCTTTCGTTCCCTTCATACTTCACCTCTGCCAAAAAATACAGGCCCCTCGGATAAAATCCCGGAGCCTGTAGCTTCTACAATACAATAAACGAAATCCGGCTTTTTCAGCAAAGCTCCTTACTCAGAGTATCAATGAGCCTGTCAATATCAATAGGCTTTGCTATATGCCCGTTCATTCCGCACTTTAATGATTCTCTTCTGTCCTCTTCAAAGGCATTGGCGGACATAGCTAAGATCGGTATGGATGCAAGCTCTTCATTTTCCAGACTGCGGATTGCTTTGGTAGCTTCATATCCGTTCATAACCGGCATCTGGATATCCATAAGAACCAGCTGATAATATCCCGGCTCGGATTGTGCGATCATGTCCACGGCAACCTGTCCGTTATTAGCCACCTCAGCCGAAAATCCCGCATCCTCCAAAATCGCCACGGCAATTTCCTGATTCAGTTCCACATCTTCCACCAACAGGATACGTCCTGTATGAAGCTTCTCCCTTATCTTTCCGGTATTTTCCCCGCCTATTTTTTCTCCCGTTGTAATAAAATGCAGACAATTCCTTAATTCAGAATCAAACAACGGCTTACTGCAAAATACCGTAACACCGTCTTTCTTTGCTTCATCCTCAATCTCGGACCAGTCATATGCCGATGTGACAATAACCGGTACGGACTCTCCCGCTTCTTTTCTGACTTCCCGGATTTTTCCGACAACATCCATATCCGGCGCCAGCCAGTCAATCATGCAAAGGCCACAGGGTTTGTCCTGCCCGGACTCCATCCCCAGCTGCTCCAGCATACAGGATATATTCCGACAGCTTTCCGAATCCTCGCTGATGACCAGAGCCCTCTTTCCCTTCCACTGTGGTATTTCCCGCTTTTCCTCCGCCTGTTCCTGAATGCGGAATGTAAAAGAAACCGTAAACTCCGTGCCCTGCCCCTGCTTGCTCTTTACACTGATAGTACCATTCATAGCATCCACGATACTTTTTGTAATGGACATACCAAGACCGGTTCCCTGAATACCGCTGATGGTGGAATTTTTCTCCCGCTCAAAGGGCTCGAAAACACGGGCTGCAAATTCTTCACTCATACCCATACCGGTATCCCGGATTATGAATTCATAGTTAGCGTATCCTTCAGGCGCTCCGTCTTTTTCCTTAACCTGTATAGTAATATTCCCGCCTTCATTGGTATATTTCACAGAATTGCTGAACAGATTTAAAAGCACCTGATTCAACCGCAGCCTATCACAGTAAACCACCTCGTCCGATATATCTATGGCATCCGCCTGAAGCCTCAATTTCTTTTGACGGATATCAGCCTGTAAAATGTTACACAGTTCATGAAGAACCTCCGGCAGGCTGCAAGGCTTCTCTTCTAAATTCATCTTGCCGCTTTCAAT
The DNA here is from genome assembly GCA_964653815.1 of uncultured Lachnospiraceae bacterium. Classification (GTDB taxonomy): domain Bacteria; phylum Bacillota; class Clostridia; order Lachnospirales; family Lachnospiraceae; genus UBA2882. The sequence continues at coordinate 1,327 of CAZZHJ010000124.1, read as the reverse complement.
ATGGCTCATATCTAAAACGTTATTGATCAGGTTCAGAAGATGATTGCCCGACGCCATAATCTTTTTCAGATATTCTTCAACCTGGTCGCTGTTTTCAATATGGGTAAGGGCCAGAGAGGTAAAGCCTACAATGGCATTCATAGGCGTTCGGATATCGTGGGACATATTGGAAAGAAATACGCTTTTTGCCTTGTTTGCCTTGTTTGCCTGTACAAGCGCATCCTCCAGAATGTTTTTCTTTTCCATTTCACTGCGGATTTCCTCATCCACGCTGTGAATACCCAGAACAATGCCGCAATATCTGTCCCATGTGCCTGCGCGCACTGCTTTGACCTGATAGTATTCCGTTCCCCCGTTCCTTATTATCCTGCAGTTTACGTAGTAGGACTTTTTCTCCCCCAGTTCCTCTTTCAGTCTTTCCGGCAAAAAGGCCTCCTGCAGCATTTCTTTGTCTTCTTCGTGAACATATTCCTTTGCATATAACTCCATAGCTTCCCGGTAAGATATTTCTCCGTCAAAATCATGTACGAATTTGCCGCCGTTATCATCCACATTGCGGAGAGAATATCCCATCCCTGTATCCAGATCAAAAAAGCAGACCAGATTATAATCGATTGCCAACGCCTGAATTAACTCTAACTGACGCCTTTCCCTCTTCTTTTCTTCCTGCTTCTGGGCTGTGCAATCCAAAAGGAAACGTTGGTAAAATAATTCCCCGTTCTCCTTACAAAGCTTTACATTACCCATAACGTGCAGTATTTCCCCGTCCTTATGCTGTACGCGGTACTCGACGTTGACACTGTCTCCCTCGTTTTTGAGGGTTTTCATATTGGCAATCAGCTTCTCTTGGTCCTCATCCATTACAGACGCCGCAATCATGTCAAATTCGCCTGCCATCAACTCTTCTTCAGACTGATAGCCAAGAATCTTTAAGGCGGTATGATTCACATTCAAAATGCGGGAACCATCCACTGTATGGCATATAATTCCGCAATCCGCAGAAGCGATAATCTTCTCCAGCGCACGGTTCTTTTCTACAAGCTCCTGTTCAAAAGCGCGCTCATTGGTTACATCAATTCCTACGCCTACCGTACCCATTACGCTTCCGTCCGCATCATACAAAGGGGATTTGTAGGTGGTAAGAGTCCGCAGCCCCTCCCCGGTCTGGATGATTTCCTCCGATACGCAGGTCTCTCTTTTATCCATAACCCGCCGCTCGGATTCCACGCAGGCAGGGTCATCTTCTTCCACATCCCAGATATAGGCATGTCCGCGTCCTTCCACCTGCGCCTTTGTCTTATTGACAGTTTTGCAGAAGCTGTCGTTT
>CAZZHJ010000123.1:0-6800 GCA_964653815.1 uncultured Lachnospiraceae bacterium | reverse complement strand
CAGAGTAATAATTTTATTTTTGTAAGCTTTAATGATAAAAGGGTGAAACTGTATGATAACAACCGCCTTGCCATTGTGGACGCTGCGATCATGGCGGAATTTCCCAATGAGGATTTATTCCCCAAAAGAGGTGAGGCACTGGAATTCACGCTAAACAGTAAGCCCATGACGATTCGGGGAGGCCGGGGAGAATCGGCTGCAGTTTTGTTAAACGGAAAAGAAGCGGATATCAATACCCCAATCAGAAGCAATGATGTGATCAAAGTTATTCCTTCTACAGCAGGTGAAAGAGCAGCCCTGGAAGTTTCAAAGCTTCCGGAATATGAAGGGAATTTGACCATTCATTTTGAAGGAAAGAAAATACAGGTGCCCAAGTTAGCCAGTGTAAACGGGCAGCTGCAATCGGCATATTACCAAATCCAAAACGGAGACGAAGTGGAACTGCTCAATTATTACACGGTTCTTCAGGTTTTGGAATTTATGGATATTTCTACGGAAGAAATAGATAAGGCATGGGTTAATCATGAAGAAGTGGATCTGACGGCTAAGATATATGACAATTTTACAATATCTTTGAATAGGAAAGAGCAGGAACCAGTGTCTGAAGCCGAAGCGGAAGAAGATACCTTGCCGGAAGATGAAAACCTGCCGGAAAGCCGTATAGAATCCGAGAACAATCTATCCGTGGATGACAGTATGGGAGAACATGATGCTGCAGCGGAAAAAGATAGTCAGGAGAATGTTGATTCCGTGCCTGTTGAATCTTATCTGACAAAGGCGAAGGCCGATGCTGAAAAAGTCATTACACAGCTGCAATATGAGCGGGCGGAAGAAGCTTTGTCGCAGATGATTCAAAATGCCATGTCAGGAGGCGTTCAAAGTCAGGGTGCGCCGGCAAAAGCACAAGGTGGACAGAAGCCCCAGCAGGAAGAAGAACTCCGTATAGAAAAAAGCAGCAGAGAATTATACGGCAGCCTTCAAAACAACATTAACAGGCTAAAAAGTGGGACATCTGTTATCAAGCTGAGGGAAGAAGCGCTGGAAGGGGTTGAAAAGGAAATATCTCCGGAAATGGAGAAGGAAATATCCAAGGAACCGGAGTCGCCACAGCAGCTTTCCATTCCTCCTGCCCGGACAGAAAATGTGGATGGAAAATTATTACAGATCATTCATGTGGTTGTCAATGAGGAACTTGTGACGTTAAAGGGAAAACCCGAGTATGTTTATGTAGATGTGTTTGACTTTATAGAATTTGATTTATCCAAGCCTCAGGGAAAAAGTGTAGAAACATTAATAAACGGAAGAAAGGCTCAGTATACGGAACTGTTAAGCAACGGGGACCGGTTGGAGATTTTCTGGAAGGACTAAATATGCAATTGATGAGTATAGCCAGCGGAAGCAGCGGTAACTGTATTTATGTTGGAGATGATAATACACATATTTTGATTGATGCGGGCATCAGTAAAAAAAGAATTGAAGAAGGGCTGCAGACAATCGGACTAACAGTGGATGACCTGAGCGCTGTTTTCGTAACCCATGAGCATATTGACCATATAGGTGGTCTAGGAGTGTTGACCAGAAAGTGCCATGCACCTGTTTATGCCACAAAGGGAACCATAGACGGGATTTTTAGGACAGCATCCCTTGGAAAGATAGACAGGGAGCAATTTTTTGAGATTGAGGAAAACCAGTGTCTGAATATAGGGGAGATTCAGGTGGATGCCATGAAGATATTCCATGATGCCGCACAACCGGTGGCCTATCGTTTTTTTAAAAATGGCAAAAAACTTGCCGTGGCAACGGATTTGGGCACTATTACCGAAGAAAATGAGGAAAAGCTCAAGGGAATGAACGCCATTTTACTGGAAGCTAACCACGATGTAAATATGCTTCAGGTAGGTCCGTATCCTTACTATTTAAAGCAAAGAATATTGGGAGATAAAGGACATTTGTCCAATGAAAATGCAGGAAAACTTTTGAGTCGCATTGTCCATGACGAGCTAAAATATATTTTTCTGGGGCATTTGAGCCAGGAAAACAACATGCCGGATTTGGCATATGAAACGGTCCGGTTGGAAATTACTATGGGGAACAACCCCTATGACGCTTCCGATTTTTCTATTAATATTGCAAAGAGAAGCGCCCCTACAAAAGCGGTAACCATTTAAATAAAGGACAGGACATAAATTATGAAATTAACGGATGATTTTGAAAATGACAATATCAAATCGGGGATTTCTCTGGGTGGTATGCTGGCAGGCGTCATTACATTTATGATAATTCTGGTGGCTGTGGTCATTATGGTAAATAAGCCAAAGGGAGGCAGACAGAATCAGGTGCTGGAGCCTTATCCGGCACAAGAAACGGAGACAGCATCGGTCAGTGAAAATGATGATGAGGATTACCCTGTAGGAGAATCCAACCTGGTTTCCGATGATCTGGATTTCTGGAATATGTACAAAGAGGATGTGGAACTGGATAAATCCCTGGACCATACTGGAGACAGATATGCCCAAAGACTGGAAGAGCTGGAAGAAGAGGAAAAGGAAGAGGATTTGTCTGAAAATGGGACGAAAACAGAGGTTATCCTTCCGGATGGCACTTCCCAGTGGGTCATGATTAATGCTTTTATTCAAAAGAACAATTATGATTATATTGGTTTGGTTTATGAAGAACCTTTTATGCGGTATTATGCCGATGGGAAGAAAATTTCTAAGCAGGGTATTAAAATAGATAACAGCTATGGAGCTATAGACTTTAAGAGCGTGGAAGAGGCCGGTATTGATTACTGCATTATCCGTATTGGAAAACGCGGTTATGCCACCGGTGCCGTATCTATGGATACAAATTATCTGGATTATATGAAACAGGCGAAGGAAGCCGGACTGGGCGTTGGCATTTATTTTTATTCCCAGGCGGCAAATGAAGAGGAGGCAGTGGAAGAAGCCACTCTGGTACTGCAGGCGTTGCAGGATGCCGAGATAAAACCGGACTATCCCATTGTATTTGATATGGAGATGGCTGCCAATGATTCTTCTCGTATAGAGGGACTGACTAAAAATCAGCTTACGGCAATTACCAAGGCGTTTTGTACAACCATTAAACAGGGTGGGTATATTCCAGCTGTTTATGGCAACAAGTACTGGCTGCTTAGAAAATTGGATTTAACCCAGCTGTCCGAGTATAATATCTGGCTTTCACAGGAAAAAGATGCACCTGATTATCCCTATCAGTTTGCTATGTGGGAGTATAAGCAGGATGCTAAAATAAGTGGTATTACTGGTAATGTATCTATGAGCATCAGTTTCATTGATTATGAAATGAGATGATAGAGCTTCGAAGAAATTTTACAATCTGCATAAATTGTCGCATAATCTGACGGGGACAATCCGTCAATATAGTTATATGTGTAGTTTTTGAGGATTCCCTGTGCCTTGATAACATCAACTGCTTTGTTGTAGGCAATGGCAGCTTCGGCCGCAGTAGGGTAGACGCCGATTTTATAATCGCCGTTAATGTGGATTTTGGCAAGATAACAGATTGTACCACCTTTTTTTACCTGGATAACACCCATATAGGGATTGATACAGATAACGTTGGAATAGCGAAAATCGTGACTGTTACCGTTTGCAAAATAATAGTCACGGTTTTCCACCGCAAAATTACGAATGCCGTAGCGGTTTAAAATATTTACCTGCATACCGTAATCCGCTACGAATAAGTGGCGTCCCCGTTTCATGATTTTATGTCCGGCATAATAAAACAAGTCGTCAATATCAAAGGTATAAACAGTATCTTGATCGTAATAATAAAAGAAAAACTTATTTTTGATATAAATGGGATTTTTAATATAAAGATTATGATCCCGAAAATTCATAAGTGTAACACATTTTCCGAAAGAAAGTGCCTTGGGAGAATAATGATCCGGCAGTGCAAGAGGATTTTGCAGAATTTCCCCTGCTTCCAGATAAGCGGCATTAGCTTCTTCCATGGTGGCATAACTTCCCAGACTGATATGTTTGTGTCTATAGGTAATGCTTGACCGAAAATATCGGGTCCCGTCTTTTTTTGTCGCTTCATAGATTCCAGTGTATTTTTTCATGTACAAAGTATAACATTATCGTAGCGAAAACTCAATTTCAGAAATATTTTTAAGGCTGCTTGTATAAAATAATTACTAAGTTGTTAACAAATTATTACAACTTTTAAAAGAAAAGGAGCAGTCTATGAAAAAAAAATATGGGAATATGCTAGTATTATTTTATCTGGCATTTCTTAGCATTCTTACCATAGAGATAACCTTTCAGAAAATACAAAATGCAAATGAAACAAAAGAAACTGCAAATGAAATAATAGAAATCGCAAATGAAACAGTGGAGGCCGAAAAAATGGAAATCCGCCTGGGAGAGGGGGATGAGAGTATTACAGAGCGTGTGGAATGCATGCTGCCGGAAAATGTTTCGGAGAGAAGAACCATTGTGGAACAATCGGTAACAAGAGAAATGGCCTATACAATTTCGGAAGAAGATTATGATATTTTATTAAGGATTGTGGAAGCCGAAGCCGGATGTGAAGATGAAAACGGAAAGCTTTTGGTGGCAAATGTGGTTTTAAACCGTGTGGAGAGCGGGCGTTTTCCCTCTACCGTAAGAGCTGTGGTATATCAGGCTGACGGAGGAAAGGTACAATTTACTCCTGCATATAACGGAAGACTGCAGTCGGTAAAAGTTTCCGAGGAAACCGAGGAGGTTGTAAAAAGAGCCTTATATGGAGAAGATATTTCCAACGGGGCCTTGTATTTTGTGGCTACGAGAGTGGCCGGCGAGCAAAAGAGCGGCTGGTTTTTCCAACATCTGACCTATTTGTTCGATTATGGGAACCATAGTTTTTTCAAGTAAGACTTTTGGGAATGTATCATTGCCATTCAAAATCGGGTGTGCTATAATAACGCCGTAAACATAGACAGGAAAGGAAAAAGTAATGGAGATTTTATACAAAAGTACACGCAGTGACAGCACACCCGTAACGGCATCCCAGGCAATTCTAAAAGGACTTGCCGACGATGGAGGCTTATATGTTCCCATAGCAATTCCGGCATTGGATGTCTCTTTTAGGAGACTTTCCGGGATGACCTATCAGGAAGTAGCATATGAGGTCATGAAGTTATATTTTACGGATTTTACAGAAGAAGAGTTGAAAAACTGTATTCATAAAGCATATGACGAGAAGTTTGATACGGAAGCGATTGTACAGCTGACAGAAGTGGGAAATGCTTTTTATCTGGAATTGTTCCACGGTGCAACAATTGCATTTAAAGATATGGCGCTTTCTATTCTTCCCCATCTCATGACAACTGCGGCAAAGAAAAACGGAACAAAAAATGAGATTGTGATTTTAACTGCTACAAGTGGTGATACAGGCAAAGCTGCCCTGGCGGGATTTGCAGGTGTAGAAGGAACGAAGATTATTGTTTTTTATCCTAAAAACGGTGTAAGCCCCATCCAAGAGAAGCAGATGATAACCCAGAAGGGGGCAAATACCCATGTTGTAGGTATTCATGGTAATTTCGATGACGCTCAGACCGGTGTAAAGAAGTTGTTTGGAGATACGCTTCTCGCAGAGGAAATGAATGAAAAAGGATTCCAGTTTTCATCGGCTAATTCCATTAACATCGGACGTCTGGTTCCTCAGATTGTATATTACATATATTCTTATGTGTCATTGTTAGCACAAGACAAAATTACAAACGGGGAAAAAGTAAATGTAGTAGTTCCTACAGGTAATTTTGGCAATATTCTGGCGGCATATTATGCTAAGAATATGGGACTGCCTATCAATAAGCTTATTTGTGCGTCCAATGACAATAAGGTGTTGTTTGATTTCTTCCAGAGCGGCACTTATGACAGAAACAGGGAGTTTATCCTCACCAGTTCCCCGTCTATGGATATTTTGATTTCATCCAACTTAGAAAGGCTGATTTATAGAATTTCGGAGGATGATTGCCAGAAGAATTCCGAATTGATGGAATCCCTGACCAAAGAGGGCGTATATACCATCAGCGATATAATGAAAGAAGAACTGGGTGATTTTATTGGCGGTTATGCAGGAGAACAGGAATGTTTTGATACCATTAAGAAACTGTACGATGAAATGGGCTATGTGATTGATACCCATACGGCAGTTGCAGCGACAGTATATGATAAGTACAGGACTGAGTCAGGAGACATGACTAAAGCCATCATAGCATCCACAGCAAGTCCTTACAAATTTACCAGAAGCGTTATGAAGGCAATTGATGATAAATATGATGCAATGGAAGATTTTGAACTGGTGGATGAATTGTCAAGGATTTCCAATACAGATGTTCCAAAGGCAATTGAAGAAATCAGGACAGCTCCGGTTTTGCATGATACCCTGTGCGAAAAAGATGAAATGAAAGCTGTTGTAAAGAAGTTTTTAGGAATATAAAATAAACAGAAACTACATAAAAGAAAATATGAAATGACCCGGATTGTGCTGATATACAAATCCGGGTCATAGTATGTTTATTGTAATCGCCTTAACCTATTCGGAACTTCCTGCTATTTTCTTTTGTTCAGATCTCTGTAAACAAGGTCGTTATGAATGGGCTTGTATGCCGGACGAATAATCTTTCCGTTGTTGGCAAGCTCTTCCAGACGGTGGGCGCTCCAGCCGGCAATTCTTGCGATGGCAAAAATAGGTGTATATAATTCATAAGGAAGATTCAGCATCTTGTATACGAAACCGGAATAGAAATCTACGTTAATGCTGACGCCTTT
>CAZZHJ010000122.1:0-6827 GCA_964653815.1 uncultured Lachnospiraceae bacterium | reverse complement strand
CCATGCTGTAATTCCTTTAATACATTCCGGTAATAACCGGGTGGTTGTGCAGTCACTGTTTTGCCTGACAGATAGGCAAAGTCACCTTCTGTCTCAGGGAAAATCACCTTATATGCATGGAGCATCTGGCTTTTCAGATGACAGCTTTTGGCAAGTTCACATTTATTTCCGTTACCGTATTTAAAATCCCCTGCCAAAGGATGGCCTATAGAAGCTAAATGCGCCCTGATCTGATGGGATTTTCCGGTAATCAAATGAATGGAAAGTTCCGAATAATTCCCTTTTTTCCATGTATATTTTTTCATAGGCTCTATGCCCGTTTTAATAAAAACGCCGTCTCCCTTTTCTCCCGGTTCATTGCTGACTGTGACCACGTTCTTGTCTTTATCTTTTGATAAATACCCCTCAATCAGAAAAGACTTTTCCACAATTCCTTCCACCAGACAGCAATAGTATTTTTCCAAAGACCTGTTTTTGATAATCTCAGATAAATACTGCAGCCCCGGCAGCGTCTTTCCGCATAGGATCAATCCTGAGGTATTGCGGTCCAGCCGGTTTGCCACAGCCGGCCTGAAGGTTTTCATATCTTCTTTTGTCAGCTCATGCCTATAGAGCAGATATCCCTGCAGGTATTCATTTACGGAAACGTCTTCCTTTACCGCCTTTTGAGACAACATGCCCACAGGTTTATTAAAAATAAGGATATTTTCATCCTCATAGATAATATCCAGATGAAGCCTTTCCAGATCTTTTGGGGAATACAGGCAATCCTTTGACGCCGGTGCTAAGTGTTCTGTTTTCCCGGATGAGAATTTATCAAAAGTCTCCTGGGATAGGAAAAGCTTTACCATATCTCCCTGTTGTAACAGTTCGTTTCCCGCAGCCTTTTTTTCATTCAGCAAAAAGTTCTTTTTTCGAATCATTTTGTAAATAAAACTCATGGATGCGTCTGGAAGCAGTTTCCCCAGATATTTGTCAAACCGTTGTCCGGCTTCGTTTTTGCCAATGGTAAATTCTTTCATGAAATTCTAAAGAGAAATCTGGTGCAGCAGTTCCATAAGTTTTGCATCTTCCTTCTCATTCTCCGTTTTTTTATTTTCCAGCTGCTTACACCGGGCTGTAAAATCCGAAATATCGGTATACATTCCCACCGTTGCATGATAGCCGTTTCTTTTTACAATATTTGAAATATGCTCTTCCAAATCCTTTTTTCCGTCAGGATGATTGGTCATGTATCCATAAATATATCCGTTTTTCACAATACACCCCGCAACCTCATAGGTCTTCTGGTAAGAGGTAAATACTAGTCCATAAGCATGGAGAAAGCTTGAAAAAAAATCTTTTAGCTTAGAGTAATTTTCCTGGCTGCAGCCATGGTAGCGCATATAAAGAATTATGCTGACGCAGCTTTTACTGGCAGGAAGCAGACCTAAAACGGCCACAATAGTCAACAGATTGGCTTTCGTTTTTGTAGCGGCATATCCCGCCGCAAAAAGAGCGAGGGGAACAGCAAACAGAATGATCGTTTTGATAATCTCCCTGGTCCTCTTCCAATTGTAGTATTCATAATCCCCTTGTTTATATCCTTTTTTCATATGCCTCTCTGTTGTCCTTTCACGACGTACAAAATTTGTTTAAAATTTCTATACAATTAAGTTATATAATTCCAAAATCAGACGGTTGGGCAGTATTTTGCTGACCAAATGTAAAGCCTTCATGGGAATGCCATATACGGAAATCTGTCTTCGCTCCCTTGCACACCACATTGCATATTTCACAACCTTCTCCTTGTCAGCCATAAAAATTTTCTTAATCAATAAGGTATATCCTGTTTCTTCTGCAATTTCAAAGAAGGGTGTTTTTACCGGCCCTGGACATACTGCGGTCACACTGATTTGACGGTCCCTCAGTTCATAGCTCAAAGCTCTGGAAAGCGAAAGCACAAAGGATTTGGATGCCGCATATGCTGCAAAACGCATCTGGGGAAGAAACGCCGCCACACTAGCCATGTTGATAATGTATCCCCCTTTAACCATGTACGGAATACATAAATGACACATTTTCATTAAGGCAATGGAATTACACTCCACCATATTGCATTGCATATCCAAAGGAATATCTTCGAATTTTCCCATTTTCCCAAATCCGGCACAGTTTACAAGCATTTTAATACGAGGTTCTTCATCCCTTAATTTTTCTTCCAGAAGCGCTTGTGCCTCTTTGGTGGTCAAATCCAAAGGCAGTCTGATGAGTTTAGCCTTTGTAATAGGTAATTCAGTCTCTTTTATCCTTCTGGCAATGACCCATATCTGGTCTAAATCATTACATGCTTGGTCTACATGGAATACAAATTCTTCTCCGATACCGCTGGATGCTCCTGTAATAATTGCTATTTTCATATTTTCTTTCCCCTTCCTCATTTTCTGGATTTCTTTTTTTTACTATTGTTTTTCTTTTCCGGACATATTTTCTTTCCGGCGTTGTTCTTGCCGTTTATCTGTCTTGGCGGAATCAGACATTTGGCATCAAACCCGATCAAATCCTCCCTATGGGCAAGCTTCAGCGCTTCCTTTACCAATTGGTAATTTTCAGGGTTCCGGTATTGGATCAACGCCCGCTGCATTGCTTTTTCATGTGGATTTTTCACTACATAAACCGGTTTCTGGTCACGGGGGTCCAGCCCGGTATAATACATTACCGTGGAAATGGTGGATGGTGTAGGGTAAAAATCCTGTACCTGCTGGGGCATATATCCCAGGTCCCTGATATATTCTGCCAGAGCAACGGCTTCTTTTAAAGTAGAACCGGGATGGGATGACATCAGGTAAGGCACCACATACTGTTTTTTCCCTATTTTCCGGTTATAGTCCTCATATTTCCTGATAAACCTCTCATACACTGCCTTTTTAGGCTTTCCCATTTTGGATAATACCGTATCACAGATATGCTCCGGCGCCACCTTCAGCTGACCGCTTACATGATATTTTAGCAGTTCATGGAAAAATGTATCGTCTTTATCACAAAGTAAATAATCGAAACGGATGCCCGACCGGATAAATACTTTTTTTACCCCGGGAATTCTGCGTAATTTCCTAAGAAGGCTGACATAATCCTTATGGTCGGCTACCAAATTGGGACAGGGTGTGGGAAAAAGACACTGTTTGTTTGTACAGACACCCTTTGTTATCTGCTTTTTACAGGCAGGCGCCCTGAAATTGGCGGTAGGCCCTCCCACATCATGGATATATCCCTTAAACTGGGGATCCTCTGTTATTTCTTTTGCTTCCCTTAAAATAGAATCATGGCTTCTGGCCTGGATGATTCTCCCCTGATGAAAGGTCAGCGCACAAAAGCTGCATCCTCCAAAGCATCCCCTGTTACTAACGAGGGAAAACTTTATTTCGGAAACTGCCGGAACGCCGCCCTGTTTTTCGTAGGATGGATGATAGGTCCTCATGTAGGGAAGTGCATAAATATCATCCATTTCCACAGTGGACAAGGGCATTGCCGGAGGATTTTGAATCACATATACCCCATGATCATAGGGCTCAATCAGCGTCTTTGCACTAAAGGGATCCGTATTTTCATACTGCATGCCAAAGGATCTGGCATATTCGGATTTGTTGTGAAGCATTTCTTCATAAGACGGAAGAACGATTCCGTCAACAACTTGTCCAATGTTTCTTGCTCGGTATACAGTTCCTTTTATAAAAGTAATGTCTTCTACAGCAATGCCGCTGTTTAACGCATCCGCTATTTCCACAATGGATTTTTCACCCATTCCGTAAGAAATCATATCTGCTCCGCTATCCAGCAGAATGGAACGCTTAAAGGAATCGGACCAGTAATCATAATGCGCCATCCTCCGCAAGCTGGCCTCAATACCGCCCAGAATAATGGGTGTATGCTTGTACCTCTGCCTGATTAGGTTGCCATAGACAACAACCGCATGGTCAGGCCGCTTTCCCCTGGCCCCGCCGGGTGTATAGGCATCCGAAGGTCTTGGCTTCTTGCTGACATAATAATGATTGACCATGGAATCCATATTGCCACCGCTTATTAAAAACGCCAGCCTTGGCTCTCCCAATATGGTAATACTGTCAGGATTTTTCCAATCCGGCTGGGAAATGATCCCCACCGTATATCCAAAGGATTCCAGGACACGACTGATAATGGCATATCCGAAGGATGGATGGTCTACATAGGCATCTCCTATTACATAGACAAAATCCAGTTGCTCTATTCCTCTGTCTTTACATTCCTGACTGTTGACTGGTAAAAATGGCATTTCTATTTCCCACTTTCTATTCCTATCATCTGCAATTCCTGTTCTGTCAACGGCCTGTATGTACCGGGCTTTAAAGCTTCATCCAGCAGGATACCGCCAATTGAAACTCTTTTCAAATAAAAAACCTCACATCCCATGGCATGAATCATCCGCTTTACCTGATGGTATCTTCCCTCATAAATAGTGAGAAAACCTTCTGATACATCTCCCGTATGGTCCTGTCCATAGCGAATATCTGCAAGCGTTCCGGGCTTTGTAAGCTGTTCATCCCCGATATCCAGACCTTTTTCCGTCAGACTGCAGGCATCTCCCGGCAGTTTCCCGTGAGCCTTAAAAAAATAAGTCTTTCCCATATGCTTTCTGGGGGACATCAGCCGGTGAATCAGATTCCCGTCATCAGTCAGAATCAGAAGCCCTTCCGTATCCTTATCGAGTCTTCCTGCAATTAAAAGCTTTTTTGCCAGTTCTCTTGGAAAATAATCTAAAACCGTTTTCTGCTCCTTATCTATTGTAGCACAAATACAGCCAGTTGGCTTGTAAAACATGTAGTAAATATAATTTTGTAGCAAAAGCTGTCTGTCATTGAAAAAAACCTCATCCTCAGAGGACACCTGCAGTGCCCCATTTCCGGTTGTTTCCCCATTGACCTTTATCAGCCCCTGCCGTATATACTTTTTACACTGGCTGCGGGTACCGATGCCACAGTCGGATAAATATTTTTCCAGTCGCATAAACCTTTTTCCTGCATGAAATGAAAAATTTTTAATATGTTTTAGTATACACTATTTTCATGTCATACGGGTGTTTTTATGAAAATTTTTAGAAAAAACATAATATTAACCCTGTTGTTTGGAATCCTGCTGGTTTTTATCCTGTGTCATTCTGATATGGCAAAGGAATATTCATTTCTCGGGTTAAGCGTCTGGTTCGAGCAGATGATTCCCTCACTGCTTCCTTTTATGATTCTTTCAACCATGCTTGTCCGTTTAAATCTGGATGAAGTCCTGATAAGACCGGTTAAAGGGATTTTGAAGGCTGTATACCGCATCAGCGATGGTGGCATCTATGTCCTTGTTATGGGATTCTTGTGCGGATTTCCCATGGGCGCAAAAACAGCAGTTATGGAATATGAGGCTGGCAAGATCACAAAAAAAGAAGCCGAATTTCTTCTTGCCTTTACCAACAATATCGGTCCCGCCTATTTTTTATCCTTTGTTTACGGCAATATTTACAAGGATATTCCTCTCTGGAAAGGATTGGCCTTTATCTATGGCCTTCCCCTGCTCTATGGCATTCTGCTGCGATATAGTATTTATCAGGCACTGCCTGTGGGAAGACAGGCATCAGGGAAAAAATCCTGCGAAAAAAATCCTGCCCCTGCGTCCTCCTTCCTGTCGGTTATGGATGAGAGCATCAACAGCGGCTTATCCCAGATTGCCATGCTGGGAGGCTATATGATTATGTGCAACCTATTGGTCATCATTCCCAAGATTTTGTTTGCCTCCAATGCCCGTTTATGTGCTTTCTGTCATAATCTGCTGGAAATTTCGGGAGGACTTCTGGCAATAAAAAATCTCCATCTGTCCCCGGAGACAGCATTTATCTGCGCCCATATTTCCCTGGCATTTACGGGGCTCTCCTGTCATTTACAAACCTTTCATCTTTTAGGACATTCCGGTTTGTCTAGGCAAAAATATATGCTGCACAAGCTTATCCTGTGCAGCATTTCCGTTATCATACTATATGTCTTTATGATCAGATAATATCCAGCCCTTCCTTGCCCTGAGCTTCACCGGCCGGCTCCGATGCTTCCTCTTCCGCCATGGCTTCTACAGGATACAGCTCTGCACGGTTGGCTGTAACAATGTTATAGCAGTCTGTAAGGGAGTTTAGCAGATTTTCATATTTTGCAGCAGAAATATCCATGGAATGGCTTATAATATTTTCAACGCTGGCCAGCATATCATCCGTATACTGGATAGCCGCAGCCCGTACCTGATTGGCCTCCATGGTAGCATTATCCAAAATCTCCTGAGCCTGTTTGGATGCAAGCTCCACAATTTCCTGAGCCTGTGCATATGCCTGCCGCATAATCTCCTGTTCATTGATCAGCTCTGAAGTATGTACTGTGGCTTCATTGATCAGCGCTTCCGCCTTTTCCCTCGCATCATTTAAAATAGCCTCTTTATTGCTGATGATCTTCTGATATCTTTTGATTTCATCCGGAGTTTTCATGCGAAGATCTCTTAGCAATTCGTCAATTTCCTCTTTGTTCACAATAATTTTATTATTGTTAAACGCATGAGGCTTGCAATTGTCAATATAATCTTCGATTTCATCGATCAGTTGTTCAATTCTGCTGCTCATATTATTCTCCTTACAACATTATTTATGGTATTTACGATATAGCTCCTTTGCCACAAAATCCGGCACACTGGGAGAAATATCTCCGTTAAAGTAAGCGATTTCCTTTACTGTGGAAGAACTCAGATAGGCATATTCCAATGCGGTTGTCAAAAACATGGTATCTAGCTCTCCG
>CAZZHJ010000121.1:0-6847 GCA_964653815.1 uncultured Lachnospiraceae bacterium | reverse complement strand
ATCGACCATTTTAAGCTGTCCTGTTCCACTGAAATTATTTGCAAGGCGGCTTGTAATCGTTATGTACAAAAAAGCATTTACGGCACCAAACAGAAGAATTGTTATAAGAATTACAATTATTTTTTTCACAACCACAGCTCCCTTGCTATAAACTGTATGATCGAAGATTTCTGATAGGCATGACAAATATAGATTGCATGCACAACCGTAATCATGATTCCTATCAAAACAATAATAATCAATATTCTTATGAATTTACGATCACTCATTTTTGCCTCCATAGGGCAAGCGAATATGCTTGCATGTTCATTTAACCCTCAAATCAAGGTTGAAAGACTTTCTTTTAACCTTACATACTCGACATAATTGCCATACCAAGGAGATATAACAGTATTCCGCATACTACCACCAAAGCGATGATCGTCATACTAATGGTGAACATAACAATAATCCCTAGTTTTCTGCCGGTTCCTTCTCGCTTTGCACGTATGCCGTCTCGGATAAACAAAATAATAGATATAATCACAAACAGAGAAATTACAATCCAAAACATCCAAAACAATAATATTGACAATATTGACAACATAGATAACCTCCCTCTAATCACAAAACCCGACTGCTTAACCTATCCCATATTATATTTAAATCCTATTGAAGGCTTTCTTTCAAAGCCAGCCTTACCTGTGGGTCAGACAGATAAGGCATTTCGGGCTTATTTTCTTCTGTTGGGTTTATTTTTCTTCTGCTCATACATTCTCGAATCGCTAACCTTTAACAGTTTCTCAAGACTGTCCTGTGAAGTCGCCGCTGTCAGGTTCGTACCGTAGCTTACCTGGATACCATAAGGCTTGTTTGAAATGCTGTTAAAGCCATCAATCCGATTCTCCAGTCTTTCAATAAAACGTGTGAGCTTCTTCTGAGAATACTCGGGCGCAAAAATGTAAAATTCATCTCCGCCCACTCTGCCTGCAATCTCGCCCGCATCGCAGCATTTGGTAATGATGTTCGCCGTGGTCTGTATCGCACAATCGCCCTCATAATGACCGTATCTGTCATTGATAAACTTCAGTCCATCCATATCTATGACTATGGTGCAGACCAGATGCTCCTTGTCAAAGCTCTGTATCGCCTCCCGTGAAAGCTCCTCAAAGCCGCGCCTGTTGAGCATACCCGTCAAACCGTCCCGTATACTGAGTGTCTCAAGGGTCCCTATCAGCTTGCTGATCCTGTCGTTTTTCAGCAGCGTTTCCAGCGTTACCGCAAGGTTCAGCAGACATAAATTGAAAAATTCATTGTAAATATCCTTGTATGCCATTTCTATGGCCGCATAACCAAACATCCGCTCGGCACAATGCACGCTGGACACATAGTAAAAATGCGGCTTTTCCGACCGAACATCCGGTATTATCTTGGAAAGCTTGAAGGCTTCCTTTGGTCTGATATATGCATCCTTCTTATCTATCCACATAGCAGGCGTAAACTTGCCCGTCGGACACAGGTAATCACTGTCATACGACAATCTGCCGTTCCTGTCAGTGTGCAGCATCAGGAAGAACGAAGAAAAATCGCCAAAATTTACAGCCGTTTCCTTAAATACTTCCTCCATTTCCCCGACCGTATTTACCTTGTTCAGCTTCAGTATTGATGATTGAGCATCGTAAAGATTATAGCTGAAGTTTCGGTTGATTTCATAAACCTGATTGATATTTTCAGTCTCACTCTGATAATCCAGCTCCGCGCAGCCGCATGACTGAGCATATATGGGTTTGGGACATATCGTCAGACATTCACTACGCTGACTCTCCTCGCTGATACCCAGCAACAGCTCCAATGACTTCCTCGCTATATCCATTCTCTCTCTCGTTGCAGAAGTTATGTGTGGCAAAAATTCCTGTCCCTCCATCGTTCCATCAAAGCCGGATACTGCTATGTCTCCCGGCACAGCTATGCCGCGCTTTTTCAGCGCTGTGATAAGCGCTATGGCCATGTAGTCGTTAGCGCACACAATTGCCTCGGGACGTTCCGGTCTCGAAAGAAAATAGTCCGCAGCTTCTTCGCCCTTATGAAACCAGAAATCGCCCTCGAACACACCTGCTCCGTCCTCAGGCAGCCCTCTTGACTTCATCACGTCACGGAACTCTTTTAGCCTTATGCGCGCATCGGGGTGCGTAAGAGTCCCCGACATAAAGCCTATCTTAGTAAAATGATGTACATCTATAAAATGCTCTGTCAACATGCGTATACCCGCTGCATCGTCAAAGTATATATTGTAGAACTCTTCAACGTAGCTGCTGATAGATATGATAGGGCACTTAGCCTCTCTTAGTTTGTTTATGACCTTATCGCCCATACCCTCGACGTTATAGCCCTCACCGTCAAAAACTATCCCGTCGAATGAACTAAGATCAAGAGCATCCAGCAGATCAAACTCATAGTCTCCGTACTGGGCATTCACGTTGCCTATCTTGCCCAGCGAATTAAAGAATACGATATTTACTCCCAGCTCTTCAGCCACGGTAATGAACGACTTACAAAAATTCTGTCTATATCTGCTGGTAAAAGAACAGCCAAATACTGCAATATTTTTAAGTGAATTTATCATAAGCAATCTCACCTCCGGCGAAAAAGAGTTTAATATTAATTAGTATACCATACATTCATTCTCATGTCAGCCCAAATATTTCCTGAAGTAATTTTATTCCAGGCCCTATTATCGATTTTATCTTGACAATATGGGATGCCTATGTTAGTCTATAAACACTCTTTGCACTGCATATAAATCTACAGTACAAACTGAACAGACCGTGACCATAAGTCATGGAGTCGGGTCACATAAGTGACAGTGGTATTTTCTATCCACGGGACAGTAGCTGCTAATACTGGTTCGTGGGTATTTTTTTATACTTTTTTACAGAAACACTATTCTAAATCCCCACATATACTGGTATAGCAGGGTCATCAAAATATTGCGGAGGTAATTAGTATGTGGAGAAGTCGAAAGACGAAAAAAGCATACGTTGGGCAAGACAATAATTTCCAGAAAGTCGCAGACAGGGTGTCAGCAGTAAGCATAACGGGCAATTTGATATTGTCTGTATTTAAGCTTATAGCAGGCATTGTGGCTCATTCCAATGCGATGATCAGCGATGCTGTTCATTCCGCATCGGATGTGTTTAGTACGATAGTGGTAATTATCGGGATCAGACTTGCTTCAAAGGAAGCGGATAAAGAACATCCTTATGGACATGAGCGTATGGAATGCGTGGCGGCCATTATACTGGCTATGATTCTGTTTATGACAGGACTTGGCATTGGGATGGAAGCATTGAAAAACATTCTGTCCGGCAATTATGGCGATTTGCAGATACCGGGGGTTTTAGCGCTGATTGCGGCAATTGTTTCCATTGTAAGCAAGGAAGCTATGTTTTGGTATACAAAAGTCAATGCAGCAAAAATTGATTCCAGCGCGCTTCTGGCGGATGCATGGCACCACCGTTCAGATGCGTTTTCCTCTATAGGGGCTTTGATAGGAATCGCAGGAGCAAGACTTGGCTTTCCGGTTATGGATTCCATTGCAAGTCTGGTAATTTTCGTATTTATCATTAAGGCAGCATATGATATTTTTATGGATGCTGTCAATAAATTGGTGGATCATTCCTGTGACGAAGAAACAGAACGGGAAATTTATGAACGTATTATGAGAAATGAAGCGGTTATGGGGATAGATTCTCTCCATACCCGTATTTTCGGAAACAAAATATACATAGATATAGAAATTGCAGTGGACGGCTCCTATACACTGAACAAAGCTCATGAAATTGCGGAAGAAGTCCATGAAGATATTGAAAAGAATTTCCAAAAGGTAAAACATATCATGGTGCATGTAAATGCAGCCCAGACAGATGAGTGATATTACCTGTTATGCTTCTTCAATATATTCATGAAATATTCCACATTTGCGCTGATATCTCCTTTAAATACCGCCGAACCGGAAATAATCACATTAGCGCCTGCATCTAAAATCATGCCCACATTTTCCTTGTTGACGCCTCCGTCAACCGCCACATCCACTTTTAAGCCCCTGCGCTCTATTTCCGCCCGTACATCCACGATTTTTGATGTACAGCTATCCAGATATTTCTGCCCGCCGAAGCCTGTATTGACCGTCATGACCAGAACCTGATCAACATAATCAAGATAAGGATAAACACTGTCAATGTGCGTCTGCGGATGCAAGGAAATTCCTGTCCGAAGACCTTTCGCCTTAATTTTCAACAGCGTATCCACCATACAGCGGCAAGCCTCAACATGAATGGTTAGTCCGTCTGCACCTGCTGCCGCAAACTGTTCCACATACCGCTCCGGCTCTGTGATCATCAGATGTACATCAAAAAATTTGTCCGTTACCTCGCGAAGGGACTGAATAATAGGAAATCCAAAGGAAATGGATGGAACAAAAACCCCATCCATAACATCAATATGAATATACTCAGCACCTGCTCTGTCTACTTTTTCTACCTGCTCTCCAAGTCTTGCAAAATCCGCTGCAAGAATAGACGGGGATAAAATTGCCATTTTAATATCTCCTCCTGTTTTTACATTCCCCATATAAATTTACATAGTCTTCATACCGCTCCCTGCTGACTGTTCCTGCAGAAAGCGCCTCTTTTACTCCGCAGCCAGGCTCGTGAATGTGTGCACATCCCAAAAACCTGCACCGTCCTTCATATTCTTTAAATTCCGGAAAACAGCTTTGCAGCTCTTCCGGCAAAAGCTCCGACACGCTTAATGAACTAAAACCCGGCGTATCAAAAATATAAGTATCCCTGTCAATCTCCATCAACTGGGAATGCCTTGTAGTATGTTTTCCCCTTGCAATCTTTGCACTGATTTCCCCTGTCTCCATAACGATTTCTTTCTGGAGACAATTGACCAGCGTGGACTTTCCAACACCGCTGGGTCCGGCAACAGTAGTTACCTTTCCTTTCAGCACTTCCTCTACCTGCTCTATTCCCTTTTTATGCAAAGCACTGATAAATAGCACCTGATATCCGGCGTTTTGATAAATGGAAGACAGCCTTTCCCTTTCCTCTTCCGCTGCCAAATCCTCTTTGTTAAAACAGATAACTGTCTGGATTCCCTTATATTCCATCTGAATCAGAAACCGGTCTAACAGCCCTAGATTGGGCTTTGGCGATGCCGCCGCAAAAATAACCAGCGCCTGGTCGATATTGGCAACTGCCGGACGAATCAGTTCATTCCTGCGTTCCAAAAGCTCTGTGATATTACCCAGATGATCCTTTTCATCAATCACATCCATTAGGACGTCGTCGCCTACTAACGGCTTTCTGCCATCCTTTCGGAATATACCCTTCGCTTTGCATTCGTATATATTCTTGTCACAGCATTTCACATAGTAAAACCCTGCAATTCCCTTTATAATCTTTCCCTGCATCAAGCTGTGCCTCTATTGAGCCTGTGTGAAATTGACGGGCTGGGAACCGAAATCAACGGGAACTTCGGTATCAACCATAATTGGATTCCCATTTTCATCATCTCCATTAGGAACTTGCTCTTTCTTCACACCGCTTATGCTAACCGTGCCATTTGCGGACTTAAATCCGCTTTCGTTGATGTTGAAGGGGAAGGAATTAGTGGTAAAGGTACGCTTCTCACCATCCGCCGCCGTAATGATAATGGTTGCCGTTGTGCCGTTTTCATATCCGGTAGGCGCATTAATACTTCCCACATAATTATAGGTGACTTCCTTCTTTCCGAGGCTCAGCACAAAATCCACAGATGTCTGCTCATTTACTTCCATTCCCGGGGAATAACTCTGGGAAATGACGCAGCCTTTCGTAACGGAATCATGGTATTCCTCTGTCACGGTTCCCGCTTTCAAATTTGCACCTGCAAGCTTATCCTTTGCCGCACTCTCGCCTAATCCGCGCAAATCCGGTACTTCTGTCTTCTTCACTGCCGGTCCCATACTAATGGTCAGCCGGATGTTGGTGCCTTCCGTAGCTTTTTCCCCGCCTTTGGGTGACTGGGAAATCACATAACCTTCTTCCACATTGTCATCATAATCCGTATCTACAGAAACTTTAAATCCTGCTTCCCTTAACTGGGCACTGGCGTCTTCTTCTGTCTTGCCTGTTACATCAGGCACATCCACACCGCCTTTTCCGCTGCTGACAGTGATTGTAATTGTGGTGCCTGCCTCTACCATATCACCTGCTTTGAGGCTCTGTTCCATAACCTGGTCTTCCGGTATATCATCGGACTCTTCATAAGTCACTTCCACCTTTAGGGACAATTCCTCCAGAGTTGCCTTTGCCAAGTCCACATTCATGCCGACTACATTGACTACCTGGATTTCTTCTGTCTGCTCTATCTTATCGTCTTTATCTCCCTTAAAGACTCCCACCGCATTTGCCACCAGCACAAGGGCAATCACACCGATAATAACCGCTGCCACAATGGCCAGAATGGTGGTGATTCTTTCCATTTTAGGATCTAAATCGTCATCATCATCGTATTCTTCATCTGTTTCTTCGTCATATTCCTCTTCATCCTCATCCTCATCTTCATCCTCGTCGTCCAGGATCATCTGAAGGGGCCTCTGTCTGCTCTTTGCCTTTGCAGCCTCCTCATTGAGACGCATATGCACTTCATCTACGGCAATGGAGCCTGTTCTTTCTTTAATTTCCGCCATATCCTCATCGGTTATGGCCTTTGTTGCTGCGGAAGCATCCACATCAACCATAGTCACAAAATCTTCATCAGGCGTAATCAGTGATTTTTTCAAATCAACAATCAGCTCCGCCATATTCTGATATCTGCGGTC
>CAZZHJ010000120.1:0-6866 GCA_964653815.1 uncultured Lachnospiraceae bacterium | reverse complement strand
CTTTGCCAGGCTTCTTAAATATTTTAGTTCCAATGTATCCATGTTACTGCCTCCAAACTATCAGTATCCGATATTTCCGTCTATGACATGGCTCATGTTATAGAGTCCTGCGCCTTTTCCTTTCAGGAATTTTGCCGCCTGGATAGCGCCTTTCCCAAATACGGCTCTGGAATATGCCGTATGGCTGAAGGTAACCACTTCATCCTCTCCTGCAAAAATCACATCATGCTCTCCCACAATGGTTCCTCCACGGATTGCGGAAATGCCGATTTCATTCTTCGGACGTGGCTGCCTTCTTTCGCTTCTGTCATACACATATTCATATTGGTCTCCCAGCTCTTCCTTTACGGAATCAGCCAGTGCCAGCGCCGTTCCGCTGGGTGCATCCACCTTTCTCCTGTGATGCTTTTCCACCACTTCCACATCAAAGCCTGCCGGAGCCCAAACTGCGGCAGCCTCTTTCAAAAGCTTTAACAGCATATTAATACCAAGGGACATGTTGGCCGATTTTAACACAGCCGTTACCTTAGAAGCCTCTTCTACCTTCTGCAACTGCTCTTCGGACAAACCGGTGGTACACAAAACCACAGGCATCTTCTTGTCCATACACCAGTCAAGAAGCCCGTCCACACAGCTAAAATGTGAAAAATCAATAACCGCATCCGCCTCTACATCGCAGGCATCAAGAGTTGAAAAAACGGGGAAGGTATTTCCTTCTTTTTCGTTAATATCTATCCCCGCTACAATTTCAGCTGTCTCATCTGCAGCAACCAGATTACAAATCATCTGTCCCATTACGCCGTTACAGCCATGCATAATAATTTTTGTCATTTTTATCTTGTCCTTTCTTTTATTTTGTTATTCCCCGCAATTTCGAAACGCGGCTGTTGCCGGGCTGTATCAGCCCTGGGGCATAGGAAATTATATATTTCTTTCCTTGTGCGGTCTTACGAACATAAGATTTTCTAAATGTTCCGGCGAAGGTATTGGCTACGGACGCAACCGGCATATAGCGGCGTCCATGCCGCGACATGCCTTTCTCCAACGTCCTGTTGGAGAATTGCTGTGGGTGGAGCGGAACATTAAGAAAATCTAATGTTCTCCACAAAGCACAAGGAAAGAAATATATAATTCCCTATGCCCCAGGGCTGATACAGCCCGGCAACAGCCGCGTTTCCAAATTGCTCACTGGTTGATTCTTTAAAACGGGAAGAACATTTATTCCTCGTTCTTCCCGTCTTTCATTTTTCTCACTTATAAAATACCGAATTCTTTCATCGCCTGTTCCATTACTGCAGCATGGGCATCTTCCATTTCTGTCAATGGACGACGAAGGGTTCCTGCTTCTAAGCCCATAAGATTCATGGCTTTTTTTACCGGAATCGGATTTACCTCAGAGAATAAACCGTCGATTAAGGGGATGGCTTTTAATTGTAAATCCCTGCTGCCTTCTACGTTGCCGTCAAAGTACATCTGGCAGATGTCATGGGTCTCCTTGGGTGCAACGTTGGAAAGAACGGAGATGACTCCTTTTCCGCCAAGGGAAAGAATGGGTACGATCTGGTCGTCATTGCCGGAATATACGTCCACATCTCCTGCCGCCATGCTCATAAGTTTTGCAACGCCTGAAATATTGCCGGTGGCATCCTTAACTCCTACAATGTTTTTTACTTCCCTGCAAAGAGTGCAGATTGTCTCGGGTGCAATGAGAACGCCTCCGGTTCTTCCCGGGATATTGTAAAGGATAATCGGGATGCTGACGCTTTCTGCAACGATTTTGAAATGCTCCAGCAGACCTTTCTGGGTACATTTATTGTAATAAGGTGTTACCAGAAGCAGACCGTCGGCTCCTGCTTTCTCAGCTTCCTGTGACAGATAGACAGCTGTCTCCGTACAATTTGAACCGGTTCCTGCAATTACCGGAATCCTTTTGTTTACCTGTTTGATACAATAACGGATCACATCCAGATGTTCTTCGTGAGTCAGTGTTGATGACTCTCCTGTGGTGCCGCATACGATAATTGCGTCGGTGCCTCCTGCTATCTGACGCTCTATCTGTTTCCCGAAAGCTTCATAATTAACGCTTCCGTCCTCGTGAAATGGTGTAACGATCGCAACACCTGCTCCTTTAAAAATTGACATCTCTTCTCCTCCTTATGTCCATGGGTCCGCATAATAGCTGCATAATAAAAGCCGCTCGGAGAGAACGGCTTAAAATACATTTCCGATAGCTCCCCATCTTAGTAGATGACAGTCATGCAGCTCATAACTGCATGCCCAAGAAAGTATCTTCAGGTAATACCTCCTTTCGGCGTCATTTCCTTTCACCACCCGTCCTCTGCTCCTTAACATCGGGATGGCTACTGATAAAGAACGCAACCTCTATCATATCATATGAAACGAATGCATTCATGCATCCATAATCAAAGAATAACACGCTTAAACCTATTATGCAATAGGCATTGACTCAATTTTTGAAATCTCATCAGCCAGTGTTATCACTTCTTCCTTTAATTGAATACCGGTCATAATGATGGTAGCCTCTTCCTCTTTTGCCGTCAGCAGCGTCTTCAGATCATCCACTGTAATGATGCCCACATCCAAAAGTCCCAATACTTCATCCAGAATCAACAAATCACAACCGCCCGTTGACAGGACTTTCTTGGCAAAATTAATGCCGTTGCGGATGTTCATGGTTTCTTCTTCCTGTTGTCTGCTTGTCAATGCGCTGTATTCCGCATCGGTTTTCTCAAAGCAGAAAAATTTAATCTCAGGTTCAAGCCTTCTGGTAAATTCGTTTTGTGAAAGCCCTCTTCCTTTCATAAACTGAATGACGACTACCTGTTTTCCCTCTGCTGCTGCATAAATCGCTTCTCCTAAAGCAGCCGGGGTTTTTCCTCGTCCGTCACCGGTATAAATATGAATCTTTCCTTTTTTCATTATGCACCTGCCAGTTATAAGATTGATGTATCATAGCATATTTTTCCGATTCTGGCAACTTTTACCGAAAAATGCTATTTACACCTAAACCAGTTCTTCTGTGGGAACTTCCAGTTTGCTGACGGAAACTTCGTAAGCAACCTTCTTTTCTACCAGTTCCTCCGTTATTTTCTTCATATACTCCCGGCTCTGAATACGCCCTATGATCTTGCAGCGGCTGCCCACTTCAAATTCATTGGCATATCTGGCGTTCCTGCCCCAGCTGATACAGGGTATGTAATCGCTCTTTCCGTAAGGACGGTTTACAGCCAGCAGAATGTCTGCGATTTCCCTTCCCAGAGGCGTCTTGCGGTAGACCGGCTCTTTACAGATAAACCCGTCCAGCTCAATGTGATTGGTCATTTCACTGCGCTCTACCTCGTCAATAAACTCCCATTCCCTGACAAATACAGATAACACCAGTTTATTTTTCCGTTCCTCATGGCGGTTGTAAGACCGAAACTGTCCCGATACCCGGACATTCATACCGCTGTAATCCTTCTTCACATCCAGAAGTCTCTCCGATACCATTAACGGAATACGGTCCGCACTTTCCGAAAGCCTCGGAACAAGAATGTCCACCATGTAGAAACCCTCACCGTAAATCTCGTGACTAAAAGAAAATCCCCCAACAATTTCTCCCATGACCGTCACTTTGTTGTTTTCATTCATCTTATCCATTTTTTAGTTCTCCCTTCTTACCACAAATAAAGAATTTTTTCCTGTCATGTACTACTATCATATTGCATTTTGGAAGAAAAATGTAAAAATCCTATCGTCAAATACCGTCATTTTACCACTTTTTGTTGTCATCTGTCCTGATATTTGCTTGATTTTTGCCGTGTTTGTGATAGACTTAAAAGCGTTTGTAATAATAAAAAATTTATTTTTTATAAATTTGAGGAGAATTATGATGAAAACAAAGAGAGAAGATGTGCGAAACGTAGCCATTATCGCCCACGTAGACCACGGCAAAACCACCCTGGTGGATGAATTGTTAAAGCAAAGCGGCGTTTTCCGGGAAAACCAGGAGGTTGCCGAGCGCGTCATGGATTCCAACGACATTGAAAGAGAGCGCGGCATTACCATCCTGTCTAAAAATACCGCCATTACTTATAAAGATACTAAGATCAATATTATCGACACTCCCGGTCATGCGGATTTCGGCGGCGAGGTAGAGCGTGTTTTGAAAATGGTAAACGGCGTTATCCTGGTAGTGGACGCTTTTGAAGGAGCCATGCCCCAGACCAAATTTGTATTGCGGAAAGCTCTGGAGTTAAATCTTCCGGTCATTGTCTGCGTCAACAAAATCGACCGTCCCGAGGCAAGATGTGCGGAGGTTGTGGATGAGGTTCTGGAATTGTTTATTGACCTTGAAGCCGATGAAAGCCAGCTGGACTGCCCCTTCGTATTTGCCTCCGCCAGAACAGGCACTGCCAGCATGGATATGGATACTCCCGGTACGGATATGATTCCTTTATTTGATACTATACTGGATTATATTCCCGCTCCCGAAGGAGACCCCGATGCAGGCACACAGGTGCTGATCAGCACTATCGATTACAATGAATATGTAGGCCGTATCGGCGTGGGTAAGGTGGATAACGGCATCATTAAGGTAAATCAGGACGTTGTCATGGTCAACCACCATGAACCCGATAAGATGCGTAAAGTTAAGGTTTCAAAGCTTTATGAATTTGACGGTTTAAACCGGGTGGAGGTAAAGGAAGCCTGTATCGGTTCCATCGTAGCGATTTCCGGTATTTCCGATATCCATATCGGGGATACTCTCTGCTCTCCCGAGGATGTAAGACCCATTCCTTTCCAGAAAATTTCCGAGCCTACCATTGCCATGCATTTTATGGTCAATGACTCCCCTCTTGCAGGAACGGAAGGAAAATATGTGACCTCCCGCCATTTAAGGGACAGACTTTTCAAGGAATTGAACACGGATGTTTCCCTGCGTGTGGAGGAAACGGAGAATACCGATTCTTATAAGGTATCGGGAAGAGGGGAACTCCATCTTTCCGTCCTTATTGAAAATATGCGCCGGGAAGGCTATGAATTTGCAGTTTCCAAGGCTGAGGTTTTGTATAAGACAGATGAAAACGGCAAAAAGACCGAGCCTATGGAACTGGCTTATGTTGATGTGCCCGATGAATTTTCCGGTGCAGTCATTCAGAAGCTTTCTTCGAGAAAAGGGGAACTGCAAAGTATGGGCACCGGCTCCGGCGGCTATACAAGACTGGAATTCTCCATTCCCTCCAGGGGCTTAATCGGCTACCGCGGGGAATTTATGACGGATACCAAAGGAAACGGCATTCTGAATACGATTTTTGACGGCTACGGCCCTTATAAGGGAGATTTGAGCTACAGAAGCAACGGCTCCCTGATCGCTTTTGAATCCGGCGAAGCCGTTACCTACGGTTTATTCGGCGCCCAGGAGCGCGGAACCTTATTTATCACTCCCGGTGAAAAAGTCTATGCAGGTATGGTAATCGGTGAAACAGGTAAGGCGGAGGATATTGAAATCAACGTATGCAAGACAAAGCATCTGACCAATACCCGTTCTTCCAGTGCGGATGAAGCCCTGAAGCTGACGCCGCCTAAAATCTTAAGTCTGGAACAGGCTCTGGATTTTATCGATACCGATGAACTTTTGGAAGTAACGCCGGAAAGCCTGCGTATCAGAAAGAAGATTTTAGACCCCACCTTAAGAAAACGGGCGTCATTTAAAAAAGGATAAACTATAAAAAACGGATGATGTCCAATATCATAAAAGGACTATCATCCGTTATCATCCGGACAGCCGTTTCACCAATCCAGTCTACTGGCCCATTTTAATTGCATAATCGCTTTCATACATCTTTCTGGTTTCCGCCACGGTATTATACTGCTCTCCGATGCAGAATTCTTTGGACCATGTCATATAAAATGCCCAGGGCACCCTGCTTTCCTTTAACATATCAGCATCAGGAATATAGCCCACTTCTGCTAACGCCGCCACTTTCTTATCAGTGGTATTGGCAATCATCTCCTCATACTCTTCTTTATAGTCTGTAGCCTTCTTTTCCGTTAAATAAATATCTCTGGAAATTACGTCCACATATTCATCTCCGGGATATCCTTCCGCTTCCGGTGAGTTCCATACCCAAAGCAGGTTATTCAGATATTTTTGGTTTACATAATATTCAAACATCAGCTTATACAGTTCTCTTCCCACGGCGGCTCCCTTTGCGCCCCACCAGAACCAATCGCCGTCGGCTTCATGGAAAGGTCTAAATAAAACCGGAATCCCTTCCTCCTGAAATTTCTGCAATTCCTTTGCGATTACATCCATATCAGAATAAAAGGCTTCTCTTTCGGGCGTTCCTTCCGTAAGCACCTTTGTGGCATCGAAATCCGTGTTCTTTGCGTAGAAGGCTTTATCTCTTCCGCCTATAGGCGAAAACCAGTGAAAGCATATGGCAACAATCCCTTTTGTTTCCTTTGCCCATTTAATGGCTGTTTCCACCGTTCCTTTATTTTCCTCCATCTCTGTAAGACATTCCTCAGAAGCATCCTCATAATTGATATTTGGGGAATATGCCAGCAATTCAAAGCCCTGGAGCTTAGGAGCAAAGCCTGTCTTTTCCCTGATATAGTCAATCTCCTCCATAGGATTGGTTTGGGTATGCTGCCCTGTAATAATCCCTTTTCCTGCAATCTCATAAAGATAGTTTAACAACTCTTCCGCTTCTTTTGTAGCATTTGAATTTACCGGTTTCATTTTTCTTCCTCTTTTCTTTTTGTGTGTTATGTAAACTATCTAACTCGAAATATTGTTGTATTTGCGGAAATATTTTCAATGTGCAGCTTCTTGGAAATATTTATGTTAACTATATACC
>CAZZHJ010000119.1:0-6893 GCA_964653815.1 uncultured Lachnospiraceae bacterium | reverse complement strand
TCTTTTTTTGGTTTTTACTTTCTCCGTATCAAGATGAAATGCACGATATAAGGGATATAGTATTTTTCTTTCAAAAAAAGTACATATAGGTGTTAATAAATACGCCATAATCAACCCGCAGATAATCGGCATACACACATTAAAAGCGGATTTTATGATTCCAAAGAATTTGTCTGTATGAAAGAGAAAATAATAAAACAGGATTGCAGATGCCAGAACGAGAAATCCGGTAATGCCCCAATGTAAATACTTCTTATCCAAACGAAATTTCAAAACTAAACACCTCATTTATCTTTTTTTCCATTATATCACATTTGAAGTTTAGTTTCCGCAAAAATTGAAATGAAAATAAAATTCCCGATTTTTTTGATAAAACACTATTTTATGGTGTATAATGAAGAAGTTGAAATTGTTATAATAAATGGATATTTACACTGACTATTTCGGAAATAAATATAATGAGGATTTATATATGGATGCACAACGATTATACAGCTTCACAAGAAGAGCTGTTGACGATTATAAAATGATTGATGACGGAGACCATATTGCCGTTGGAATATCCGGCGGAAAAGACAGTCTGACACTGCTCTATGCATTAAAGGGACTGATGCGCTTTTACCCTCAAAAATTCCAGCTGCATGCAATTACTGTGGATTTGGGATTCGGTAATCTGAATCTGGAAGGCATCAAAGAATTCTGTAAAGACTTAGAGATTCCTTATACCATTCTTCCCACTGAAATTGCCAGGATTGTTTTTGAGGACAGACAGGAATCCAATCCATGCTCGCTCTGTGCTAAAATGAGAAAAGGCGCTTTAAATGAAAAAATCAAGGAATTGGGATGCAATAAGGTAGCTTATGCCCATCATAAAGATGATGTTGTGGAGACAATGTTAATGTCCTTAATATATGAAGGACGTTTTCATACCTTTTCACCCAGAACATATTTGGACCGCATGGATTTAACGGTAATCAGACCCCTTTTATACATGAATGAAGCTGATGTGATCGGTTTTGTAAATAAATATCATATTCCGGTAGTAAAAAGCCCCTGTCCTGCCGACGGAAATACCAAGCGGGAATATGTCAAAAATCTGCTGGCACAATTAAACAGGGAAAATCCGGGTGTAAAGGAAAGAATGTTTACGGCAATCGTCAATAATCACATGACCGGCTGGCCCGAAATCATCAGTAAATAATCATGAAGGAAACAGGTGAATAAATCATGGGAAATATGAACAGTAACAGCGAAAAAACATATCATGACCAGGTGCAGATCCAGCAAACGCTGAAATTAAGAGAAGTGCTTGCTACACTTCCGCCTTTTTGCAAAAACTTTTTCCGTGGAATGGATAATACCATATCTGCCCGTACCAAATTGGGATATGCACTGGATTTAAGAATATTCTTTGAGTTTCTTCATGAAAATAACAGTTATCTGAGCAAAATGCCCATTACGGAATATAAGCTTCCTGTTCTGGATCAAGTCGGCAAGGAAGATATTGAAGAATATATGGAATATCTTGCTTATTATGAAAAAGACGGAAAAGAATATACCAATGATGAACGTGGGAAAGCAAGAAAGCTGGCGTCTTTGAGAAGCTTTTATAACTACTTCTTTACCAGTGAATTAATTGAAAAAAATCCTGCTGCATTGGTAAAAATGCCTAAATTACATCAAAAAGAAATTATCAGACTGGATCCCGATGAGGTTGCTACGCTTCTCGATGCTGTGGAAAACGGCGATAATATGACAAAATCGGAATTAAAATATCATGCCAAGACAAAGGTCAGGGATTTGGCGTTGTTAACATTGCTTTTGGGCACCGGCATCCGTGTCTCTGAATGCGTGGGACTGGATATGCAGGATGTGGATTTTAAAAATAACGGTATCAAGATTCGCAGAAAAGGCGGATATGAAGCAATCGTATATTTCGGCGACGAGGTAGAAAATGCATTGAGGGATTATATCCGTCTCCGGGAAGAAATCATACCTGTAAGCGGACATGAAAATGCATTGTTTTTATCCATGCAGAATAAGCGCATTTCTGTAAGAAGTGTAGAAAATCTGGTAAAGAAATATGCCGGAAAGGTTACCAGCCTGAAAAAGATTACGCCTCATAAATTAAGAAGCACTTACGGAACCACTTTATATCAGGAAACCGGAGATATTTATCTGGTTGCGGATGTCTTGGGACATAAGGATGTAAATACTACCAGAAAGCATTATGCAGCGCAGGCTGATTCCCGACGCCGTATGGCTGCAAATGTGGTAAAACTGAGAAGCGATGCCGATTAAATAGGCATCGCTTCTTTACTTTTAACCTGCTCTACTTTAATTCTGATGAAAAATAAGGAATCAACAGATAGTTTCCGCTTTGGATGTCATCGCCGGAAATTCCGTTAATAAACTTAATCTCCTCAATATAATCCTGCACTGAATCATAGTGGTCCGGATCCATGGAATCTGTGGCAATGGACCAGAGGGATTCTCCCTGTTCAATCAAATGGCTGGTATAATATTTGTATTCATCCGCGCCTGCTGTGGAATTGGCCTTTGCAGATAAGGAAAAGACGGACAGAGTCAGAATAAATACGAATACAATCGTGATACATAAAAAATAAATTTTGCGGATAATATTGTTTCTCCTGACAGTTCTTCTCCTGTTCCCTCTTCTGCCGGTTGTTGTTTTGACTCTTTGCATGCTGCTCTCCTCCTCTATTACAAACTTTTCTAAAATTATCAATTGTTCATCTCATAAAACCCGAACATTTGTTGCGAACATTTGTTCATATTTGTATTATACGAAAGTATGTTCGAAAAGTCAATACAAAAATCGAACAAATTTTCGGAATATATGTTTGCTTTTTGGGAGAGATGATGTTATACTATATTTAGTTAATACAATTTGTAAGGGGGATCCCATATGGCGCAAGGTAAAATATCAGCAAAACAACAGCAGATTTTAGAATTTATCAAAGAAGAGATTTTGAAAAAGGGATATCCGCCGGCAGTCCGTGAGATTTGCGAGGCGGTACATTTAAAATCCACTTCTTCCGTTCATTCCCATTTAGAAACCCTTGAGAAAAACGGCTATATCCGGCGTGACCCTACAAAGCCAAGGGCAATTGAGATTGTGGATGACAGTTTTCAAATGGTAAGGCGGGAAATGACCAGTATTCCCATTATTGGCACTGTGGCTGCAGGACAGCCCATATTTGCCCAGCAGAATATCGAAGGCTACTTTCCTGTTCCTGTAGATATCGTTCCTGCAGGAGAGACTTTTATCCTTCGCGTTAAAGGCGACAGCATGATCAATGCAGGAATTTTTGACGGAGATCAGATTTTTGTCCAGCAATGTAATACTGCAAGAAACGGAGACATGGTTGTTGCATTGGTTGAAGATTCTGCCACGGTCAAGACTTTCTATAAGGAGAACGGTCATATCCGTCTCCAGCCTGAAAATGATACAATGGAGCCTATCATTGTTCAGGACTGCGCCATTCTTGGAAAAGTCTTCGGTGTTATGCGTATCTTCCGCTAAGCTTTGGATGGAATACATATTATATCAAAGAAATAAAAAGGATGTTGTAAATGGCCTTTACGGTACATTTTACAACATCCTTTATTTCTGTAAACAGCATTTAAAGCGTGCTTGCTAAACTACGTGACTGTTTTATAAATTCTCTTTTTCAATAAATTTTCCGTCTCTCCAGATTCTTTCCAAATCATAGAATAACCTGTTTTCCTTATCAAAGATATGAATGACAATATCCCTGTAATCCACCAGAATCCAGTTTCCGTTATCATATCCTTCTATCTGCTTTTGGATAACGCCCATTTTCCCAAGCTTTTCTTCCACATTGTCGCACAAAGCCTGTACCTGGTTGCGGTTATTTCCTGATGCTATGATAAAGTAATCCGCCAGTATGGAAACTTCGCTGATATCAATGATCCTGATATCTTCCCCTTTTTTATCTTCTAATGCTTCAATTGCCGCAAGTGCAATTTCTCTTGATGTTAAATTCTCGTTCATAATACCTCTACTTTCTATTTTAAGTGTTTATAATATTCATATGTTTTCTGTGTCATCTCATCTATGACAGCCCCTTTTTTCTCCAAAAAGGCAAGGGTGCTTTGCAAAATCATTACCATAGCATCATTTAAGTCCGAAAAAGCCATGGCGCGTATTTGAGGCAAATTCGGAAGCATCTTCCGGTTTGGCTCAATATAATCCGCAATATAGATGATTTTTTCAAGAACAGACATTTCAGGACGTCCTGTTGTATGATATTGAATTGCTTTCAGAATCTCCTCATCTTCCACATCATACTTTTCCTTTGCAAGAACCGCCCCCAGCTTTGCATGAAGCAAATCGGCATTCTGTTTCTCCGCTTCATTTAAGGTGATTTTATACTCCTTGCATAATTTCAGCTTTTTGGTTGCCGAAATACATTTTGCATTATCATGAAGCAGACCTGCCAGATATGCCCTGTACAAATCTTCATCGTGTGCCATTGCAAGGTTTAAAGCGGTATAAGCCACTCCCATGGTGTGGGAAAAACGCTTTTTATCCAGTTTTTTGGAGAGTTTCTTTCTTAAGCGCTTTAAGTACGCATCCTCCGTATTAAATGTCGGCAAGTTTTTTCCTCCTTACCCGGTATCGCAGTATCTGTTTTCAGCCGCAATACAAATTATTTTGAATGATATATCCTGCCGTTTTGTCCGGAACCATCTTCCTTATTTGCGAATCGGTATAAAATTCCTGTCTGATCTTGGTCGATGAAACAGCAACAGGCGGCATGGAAAGCAGCACAATCCTAGCATGGTATTTCTCTGCCAACACAGCTTTTTGCTTTTCCAGCTTTGCTTTATCACAGTCATCCCTTACCGCAGCCATGATTACGGCATTCTCAAAAATCTTCTCCGGATGAGCCCATTTCTCGATGGATAACAGAGAATCCGCTCCCAGAATAAAAAAGAA
Source organism: uncultured Lachnospiraceae bacterium (assembly GCA_964653815.1). Taxonomy (GTDB): domain Bacteria; phylum Bacillota; class Clostridia; order Lachnospirales; family Lachnospiraceae; genus UBA2882. The sequence continues at coordinate 1,906 of CAZZHJ010000119.1, read as the reverse complement.
TTCATCCTCCGGATATTGTGACTTCAGCTTCTCCAGAGTCTGCCATGTATAGGAATTGCCGCCGGCATCTATTTCCAATGTGGAAAGCTTAAATGCAGGAGTATCTTCTATGGCAAGCTGTACCATAGCAGCCCGGTGCTCTGCCTCCGTTATGGCTCTGTCATGCTTCATCCATGGCGTGTGGTTAGGCATAAACAAAACGGAATCCAGTTCTGCTTCCGCCAGCGCCTGCTCCGCCAGCTGTATATGCCCTATATGAATTGGATCAAAGGTTCCTCCCATAATGCCGATTTTGGACATAAGTTTCTCCTTACTTAGGCAGTTCAATTTTTTTATGATCTTTGCTTTCTTTATAAAGAACGATTTTTTTGCCGATTACCTGCACTACCTGGGAGCGTGTCCGCTCCGCCAGGGCATGGGCAATTGCATTAGGATCATCCAGACAGTTTTTTAAAACGGTAATCTTAATCAATTCCCTAGTATTAAAGGCTTCCCCAACAGCTTCCGTCACTTCTGGCGTAAGGCTGGATTTCCCAATCTGGAAAATGGGTTCAATATTCATTGCAAGACCTTTTAAATATGCTCGTTGTTTGCTTGTCATGTCTTTCTCCGTTTTACCGCAGAATAAATAACATATTCCCCTGCGGTAATTTTCAATTTTGTTTATTTTATATAATCATTTACTTATAATAGTCAAATTTCAGCCCATACATGCGGACTGTATCGCCTTCTTTGATGCCCAGTTCCTCCAGCTGGTTCAGAATTTCGTTTTCCTTCAGGAACTTCTGGAAGAATACAAAGCCTTTTTCGCTGTCTAAATTGGTATAGCCCAGCATTTTTTCAATACGGGGACCTTCTACCACATATTCATCTTCCACTTCGTCATAGGTAACGCTAAAAGGCTCATTGGAATACTGAAGAATTTCGTCCGGCACAATTTCCGCTTCAAATACAATAGGCGGTTCATTGATTTCCTCTAACATGCCTTTAACCGCAAATAAAAGCTCATTCAGCCCCTGTCCGCTGACAGCCGAAATTGGGTACACCTGAATCCCTTTGGGCTCAAATTCGTCCTTTAAACGCTTCACAGGGTCATTTGTACCGTCATCATAAATGGCATCGGTCTTATTTGCCGCAATGATCTGAGGTCTCTTGGCTATTTCTTCGTTATATGCTGCTAACTCTTTGTTAATGGCATAAATATCCTCTATTGGGTCTCTTCCTTCGGTTCCTGCCACATCCACCATATGGATAATGACTCTGGTTCTCTCAATATGCCGTAAAAACTCATGACCTAAGCCTACACCTTCAGAAGCCCCTTCAATCAGCCCGGGAATGTCCGCAATGACAAATCCGCCGTCTTCCATATCCACGACACCTAAATGGGGATTTAAGGTAGTAAAATGATAATTTGCAATCTTTGGTCTGGCATTGGTCACACGGCTCAACAGGGTGGACTTTCCTACATTGGGGAATCCCACAAGGCCTACATCTGCAATGCATTTTAATTCCATCAGAATATTCAGTTCCTTGGAAGGCTGTCCCGGCTGGGCGTATTTGGGCGCCTGCATGGTGCTTGTGGCATAATGCTGGTTGCCGTTGCCCCCTTTTCCGCCTGTCAAGAGCACCATCCTGCGGTTTTCACCGGACATATCCGCAATAATCTGTCCGCTTTCCTCTTCCTTTAAAACGGTGCCTTCCGGAACTTTGATCACAATATCCGCACCGTTTTTACCGCGGCAGTTTCTTTTTCCGCCAGGCTCTCCGTCCTTTGCACAGTATTTTCTGATATGCCTGAAATCCGTCAGGGTATTCAGGCCTTCGTCAATTTCAAAAATAACGCTGCCGCCGTTGCCGCCGTCTCCGCCGTCAGGACCGCCGTTTGGCACATATTTTTCCCTGCGGA
>CAZZHJ010000118.1:0-7042 GCA_964653815.1 uncultured Lachnospiraceae bacterium | reverse complement strand
CGGAGGGGAGAGATCACCGCCATAAAAGACGCCCTTGGAAGGAAAGAGACATGGGAAAGGGATAAGGCAGGAAATGTCATTTCTGTTACTGACAGAAATAGGGAGGAGAACAGCAACCTTTTTGCAGACCAAAGTGAAAGCATAAAAGCAGATGGAGAAACTGTTTTAGGAACAGGAAAACTCCCCTCTATATCATCCTCCTTCACCCATCCTGTACCAGAAGAAATGAGACAGGAGGTTATGGAACAATTTTCTCATATCCATGACGAGACCGGAAGGATAGAGGAAATCCGCCTGCCGGGAAACCTGCGTGCAGAATTCTCCTATGAAGGGCCTAATGTACGTGAACTTGCCTACTACAGGGGAGAAGAACTCCTTGACCGTTTTCGCTGCACCTACGGGCCGGATAACAGACTGGAAAAAGCAGAGATATACCGGAAAGACCTCCCCAAATCCAGCGGTACATACCAGTACTGCCATGACATGTCCGGAAGACTGGTAGAAGTGGAAAAAGATGGGAAACCATACCGCACCTATGGCTATGATGGATTTGGAAACCGCATATACAGCATGGAAGAAGGCGTGGAAACCACTTACACCTATGACGTGCTAAACCGCCTGACCTCTATGACCAGGGACGGGGTAAAGACAGAATTCCATTATGATGAAAATGGAAATATGAAAGGAGAGACAGCAGATACAGCAGGCACAATAGATACATACAGGCAGAGTGCAGACGGAAAGATAACAGCAGCTGCTGGTAATTCTTCTGGCTTTGTACAGACTCCCTTTGCTTTTTTTAGAAAATCAGAAACAGGAAAAGGCTGGGAAGCCATCTTAAGAGACCCTATGGGAAGCGCAGTCCGTGCACTAAGCTTCGATGGAGAGACAGTGGAGGCATCCGCTTATGACCCCTTTGGAAAAGAGACAGAATGCTATAGAAATATTTTGGAAGGAGGCAGCTTTTACAGTCCTTTTGGTTTCGGCGGCTACAAAAAAACAGGAAAAAAAGATATATACCAGACACTGGCAAGGGAGTATAATGGGGATACAGGAAGATTCCAGACAGGTGACAGTGAGATGTATATCCATCCTTATGTGCCCGTAAGCGCTAACCTCTACCAGTACGCATGGAACTGTCCCCTTAAATATGCAGACCCCATGGGAAGGGATGTGGAAGAGAGCGAATGGGATAGATACGTGGAGCTGGGGCTGACAGGGTATGTGAAATACGGGTATCACCAGATCGTGGACTATATGCCGGATGGACTGATGCTGGTTTCTGGGGTTTTGAATCCCTTTGTGCTGAAAGGCTCTATAGCAGAAGCCGGGTTGAACAGTAAGTGGACAGAACTTGACAGTCTAATTATAAAAAACAACTATTCTTACAGCCATGCGGGTGTGGAAGGTTTCTGGGACTTCACCCTTGGAGGTTTGGAAGGGATGGCAATGAAACCTTTTAATGACTTGAACAGGATGCGCACCTATGCAGGGGATGTATTCAGTGGAAGAAACACGGACAACTGGTTTATGACAGGAGCAAAGCTTGTAAGTATGCCTTTTCAGTGTGTCAGTGGTATACCCATCTATGACTCGCTTGACCGTATGGATGAAGACATAGAAAAGGCAAAGAAAGTGGCAGAGATTGGAAAGCAGATACTGCAGATGAGTCCGGAGGAACGAACAATGGTGGGAATGGCAGCAGGAACGGCATTATTATTTAAAGGAGCAGCTGCCTATAATCACTATAATGCAGTATTACATTCGGAAGAAGGAGTGGCACAGTTATTTTACAACGCAGGCTATGGAGTAGGAGCAGTCACGGGGATAGTGACAGATTTTATTGTGGGAAATGCTGTGGCGCAGGAACTGACGCAGATAGGAGGGGAGCTTGGTGGGAAGCTGCCAGAAATTCAGAAGGTGGATGATGTAATAGAGGGTGGTACATATTCTGGAGCATTAGAAAAAGTAAATAATCCTGATCCAGCGGCCGACGCATTAGCAGAAAGAATCGGCGGTGAATCTCGAGTGAAATTTGCTGGTGATCCTAAGGGAAGAGAATTTGATGTTGTAAGTGATGAGTTTATTGCACAAACAAAGCCGGATTTGTCAACATATGGGCAAAGTTGGAGAAATCAAACAAAAGCAACTTTTGAGGCCGCTAAAGAGACTGGCAGAACAGCTTATTTTCATTTTGAAGGGCAGCCAGCCGATGCTATCTTACAAAAGATTGCAGAATATGCGGAAAGATATGGAGTGGAATATATAATTGATATTATTCCTTTAGAAACAAAATAATGGGAGGACACAAATATGGTTGAGGTACATAGTTGGATAACACTAAGAGAAACATATAAAGTGGTTGATGATGATAATATTGAAGCTTTAATAAAACAGATTAATGATGAGATTGAAAAAATAGAATATCCTCAAATACAAATTAAAGTAAATAATGGGAATTATTATATTGAGTTTTCAGTGTATACAAATCATATGTCTAGCGATATTAATGATCTAATTGTCTTTTTTGGGACAGTGGGAAAGATAGCGGAAGGAAGCTATGGTTTGCTTTATATACGCAATGATGAGGATAGCCACAATTATAATAGCTTTATCGTACATAGGTTAGCGCGAGGTAAAGTACAAATATTGCAAGATGCAATGCTTTCACCAGTAGTTCCTATCCTTGAAGATGAAGATGATTTATTATAACATATGCACATTGAATTAAGTGGCAAAAAGATCAATTATAAGTCTAATTTTGTCAATGCCTTTTTCTTGACTATGCTGAAAAGTCCATGTTATATTGGCACTCACAAGGGGGTATAAGGGGGATTTCCTCTTAAATATCAAAGAAACAGTATCAGCGGCATTCCTAGAGTAGGGATGTCGCTGATTTACTATTTGTTACATTAAATCAGCCAGAAGTACTAGCAAGGAAAAGCAGTACTGCATTGCCATTCGAAACATCGTAAGCGCTTAGTTTCGGGGTGTATCCCAAATCTTATCCCGAAATCCCATAGTTGGGATTCCGGGATGCAAGCGTTTTACTCAGCTTTGTTCTTGCAATGCTCTTTAACAGTCCCGTTCCAGGGTGCAAGTTTTGATAGTTTCTCATCTGACATATCCTTACTTGGAAAGTGCTCCAGCAGGTACTTCAGATATTTATATAAGTTTAGTCCGTATGCCTTTGCCATTTCCACGATGGTCAAGTGTGAATGACATAATAAAAATACCCACTTTTGGCAGAGAAAATTCCCCACTTTGTTATGCCTGATACAGAAATAAAGTTATACTGAAAGCGTAACAAATGAGTCTCCCCATAAGGAGAAAAATTTATTATGTTGGAGGTAGACATGAAAACCACTATCAAAACGCTATACCAGAAAGGGTATAACAAGACACAAATTGGGCGGATGCTCAGTATTGAACGAAAAATCGTCAGGAAAGTATTGAGAGAAGATACTGTACAGGTTCCGAGTACTGAATCGGATGCTGCAGCAGCGCCGCCAAAGACCGGCTGGCCGTCTATGCTGTAGAAGTACTACAAGTAAATCCTGATGGTGCTCAAAAAGTAAAGTTTGTTACACAATATGCAGATGGTAATTTATCTAATATTAAAGCAAGTACACTTTTTCCAGAAGGCTGGAGTAGTGATAAAATAATTAATAGCATCAAGACAGTGGGCGATTCGTCACCAATTGGAGTAAGGGCTTCAGATGGTGCCATGCTATATAGAGATATAATAGACGGCGTACAAATTGAAGTTATAAAGGTAGGTGATACAGTTACATCTGGTTATCCAACAGGAGGCGTAAAAACAGGCTTATTACCAGGATTTAGTACCTTGGAGTAAAGGAGAGAAAGAATGTTTGATGAATTTGACAAATATATTTCCGAGTTTGCAGTAGAGGATTTTGCTGTTGATTATTGGTATGACGAGGGGGTTGATATTGCAGAAAATATGTTTTATGAATTTGAGGAAAATGATATTGGAAGTAGTATCTGAAAGAACGGTAGAATGGCAAAAACGTTTGGCATATTGTATGCATGACAAAAGTGATTTAAATCAATTAAAAGTACTATTAAATTTAGTAGAAACTGATGATAGTGAATTATTTGAAATTGTAGTGGATTCTTTAAGAGGTTTTACAAGCGAAGAGAGCCTAAATTTGATACAAACTGATTCGCGAATAGTTTCTAAAATTGAGGAGTTAATGCCTAAAGTAGGAGATGTGACTAAGAGAGTATTTGAAGAGTTTCTAAAAAACAAATAGGATATTTAGAAGTTGTAACAAAACAAAATGATTTAGTAACATTTTTCTTGACAATCCTCAAACACCCATGTTACAATGGCACTCATTAGGGGATAAGGGGAAAACAGTACCCCTAAATATCTAATTGAAACACAGTATCGGAGGCATCCTTAGACTTGAAAAGGTCTTGGAATACCTCCGTTTTTTCTGTGCTTATTTCAAATCTGCTAATTGCACAAGCAGAGAAAAACAGCACTGTATCGCCATGCGGAACACCACCCCATGGTGTAGGCGGCATTCTGAGCATGGATGGCTTCAGTCCACTGCTTTATGGTTTCCCTCTGCTCCTTTGGCAGGCCAAGGCTTTCAAATCTGCTGCATAATTCGGCTTCTTCCTTTGAAAAAAGGCTGGGAAGCCATCTTAAGAGACCCTATGGGAAGCGCAGTCCGTGCACTAAGCTTCGATGGAGAGACAGTGGAGGCATCCGCTTATGACCCCTTTGGAAAAGAGACAGAATGCTATAGAAATATTTTGGAAGGAGGCAGCTTTTACAGTCCTTTTGGTTTCGGCGGCTACAAAAAAACAGGAAAAAAAGATATATACCAGACACTGGCAAGGGAGTATAATGGGGATACAGGAAGATTCCAGACAGGTGACAGTGAGATGTATATCCATCCTTATGTGCCCGTAAGCGCTAACCTCTACCAGTACGCATGGAACTGTCCCCTTAAATATGCAGACCCCATGGGAAGGGATGTGGAAGAGAGCGAATGGGATAGATACGTGGAGCTGGGGCTGACAGGGTATGAGAAATATGGGTATCACCAGATCGTGGACTATATGCCGGATGAACTTATGCTGGTTTCGGGGGTTTTGAATCCCCGTGTGCTGAAAGGAAGCATGGCGGAGGCACAGCTGAACGGAAAATGGAATGAACTAGATAGCCTGATTATAAAAAACAACCGTGCCTACAACCATGGGTATACGGAAGGTTTCTGGGACTTCACCCTTGGAGGTTTGGAAGGGCTGGTAATGAAACCTTTTAATGACTTGAACAGGATGCGCACCTATGCAGGGGATGTGTTTAGTGGAAGAAACACGGACAACTGGTTTGTGACAGGAGTGAAGCTTGTAAGTATGCCTTGGCAGTGTGTCAGTGGCATACCCATCTATGACTCGCTTGACCGTATGGATGAGGACATAGAAAAGGCAAAGAAAGTGGCAGAGATTGGAAAGCAGATAATGCAGATGAGTCCGGAGGAACGAACAATGGTGGGAATATCAGCAGGAACGGCATTATTATTTAAAGGAGCAGCTGCCTATAATCACTATAATGCAGTATTACATTCGGAAGAAGGAGTGGCACAGCTGTTTTACAACGGAGGCTATGGAGCGGGAGCAGTCACAGGGATAGTGACAGATTTTATCGTGGGAAATGCTGTGTCGCAGGAACTGACGCAGATAGGAGGGAGATTTGGGAAGAGAAACTTCACATCCATGTCCGAATTTATGTCTCCAGAACAGGCAGAAAGTTATCTTCGTTTCCAGGATAATGGAAGCAGTGCGGGACTAAGAGCGGAGGAACTGGCAGGAATCCAGAAGGTGGATGAGCAACTGGCACTTAGAAGGATAGATTATGATGAAGTGCTGGTATTGAGGAAGCAGGGCTGTAGTAGAGTTGCGTTGTTGGATGATGTTGTAGGTGCTGGTAGAGGAACGTGTAATATTGTTGACACCAATGGTATTAGAAATGATTTGCCATTAACACAAACACAAATAGATGAATTAGTAGCTTATGCTAAGGATTTAGGTTTTCCAGAGAATAAAATATATGTTGCGGATGCAGTAACTAGTAGTAATACTGGCATGTTATATAATGAGATTTTAGTTATTAATAATGATGTATTACCTACAGAATTGCCTACTCGGAATCCTAATTCATTAGTTAGTGGAAAAGGAACAATTGCACATGAGGTTATAGGTCACTATGAAACTGGAATTAAAGGGACATCATTTAGTCAATATGATTTAATTGATAATCAATTAGTTAGAAATCCGTATAATATAGCATTAGATGAAGCTCAGGCTAGTATTAGGGCAGCAAAATTTGCACCAAATTTGACATTTGAGGAAAGAGTTGTGTTAATAAAAGATGGATTGCAACGTTTAAAACAAGAGGGTTTAAAAATTAATGATGTAAGGCACTTATTAGATATAAGGGAAAGGTAAAAAATGATAGAAGAATTAATAATGAAAGTTGGGTTTATTTTTAACGATGATGAAAAAGGTAAAAGAATAGTTGGAGCAGCAGAATCACATTATCCAACTGATGATTTGAGCTGGCTAGATTTTAGTGGTAAGAATATATTGATTCGGACGAAAGAAAAAGAATTGTATTTCAAAGTAAAGAAGATTGATGTTTTTTCATCGATATCAGGTGCAATAAATATCGGACTAACATTAGATGCAGATACACAATTTGATATTGTAAGTGTTGGAAGCCCAGTTTTTAAAGTTTCAAATACAGATACTAATGTGATAGATAAAGATTGTTAACCAGGTGTTTGCTTATAAGTTATTAATACTAGAGGTATAACAATATTTTAGAGGGATTCTAATAATACAAATTTTATGGACACATGGAATATTATAGTATCGACAGTTTATTCGGAATAAGTATCAGGAACATGAGCAGTAGTTGGGATAGGCTTGTTGTTAGAAGATATATGTATGCATTATAGTCAAGCCAGTAGACACAATTATTAGAAAAACTTTCTGGAAACAG
>CAZZHJ010000117.1:0-7055 GCA_964653815.1 uncultured Lachnospiraceae bacterium | reverse complement strand
AAAACGGGGCTGGATGAAGATATCAGGAAAAGGATTGCAGAGTTGGAGCGCGCCACGGCAAATAACGACGGACTGCATTTTAAGATTGCCTTAAATTATGGGAGCCGGGATGAAATCGTCCGGGCGGTCAAAAAAATAATGGAAGATACAAAGGCAGGAAAAATCGGACCGGAGCAGATGGATGAAGAGATGTTTGCAGGATATCTGGACACAGACGGGATTCCTGAGCCGGACCTAATGATCAGAACAAGCGGCGAGGAACGGATATCCAATTTCCTTTTATGGCAGCTGGCCTATACGGAGTTTTACTTTACGGATGTTCCCTGGCCGGCTTTCTCAAAAGAGGAATTGATGAAAGCCGTGGAGGCTTATAACAAACGGGACCGCAGATACGGTCTTGTGAAGGAGGAATAGAATGTTTAAAACGAGATTATTGAGTGCCATTGCGCTGGTAATCATAATTGCTTTTGTTCTGGTGGCAGGCGGTTCCGTGCTGTTTGTTTTTACGCTTTTGATAGCCTTAAAAGCATTTTTTGAAATGACAAGGGCAACAAAAGTCCGGGGAGAGGGGCAAAAGGTCTGTCTGCTGGAAGTTTTTGGTGCGCTGGGAGTGCTGGGATATTATGGCGTCCGGTATTTTGCCAATACAGAGACATATATTATGTTAACCATTACCCTGACAATTGTGGCAATTTTGTTCGTATATGTGTTTACTTTTCCCAAGTATCACGCAAACCAGATTATGGCGGCAATTTTTTCGTTTATTTATGCGCCCATTATGCTGGCATATTTATATCTGACCAGAAACCTGGAAAACGGTATTTATATTGTCTGGCTGATTTTTATCAGTTCGTGGATATGCGATACCTGTGCTTATCTGGTAGGCATGATGTTTGGAAAGCATAAACTGGCGCCGGTATTAAGTCCTAAGAAGTCCATAGAAGGCGCTATAGGCGGCGTTGTGGGAGCGGCTCTGGTGGGGCTGATCTATGCGGTGCTCATCGGAAAGCTTGGCATCAGCAGGAGGGATTTATTATGGGTATTCCCCGTTATTTCCGCAATTGGCGCAGTGATCAGCCAGGTGGGCGATTTGGCGGCATCAGCCGTGAAAAGAAATTTTGATATTAAAGATTATGGCAGACTGATACCGGGGCATGGCGGCATTATGGACCGGTTTGACAGTGTGGTCTTTACAGCACCCATGATTTATTATCTGGCAGTTCTGCTGCTTGGATAAATACCATGAATGAAGTGTGACAGAGGAAATAAGGTGTAATCATGAAAAATCTGGTTTTATTGGGTTCTACGGGGTCTATCGGCACCCAGACTTTGGAAATTGTGGATACATATCCGGATAAGCTTAAGGTAATCGCCCTTGCGGCGGGAAGCAATGCAGCCAAAATGGAAGAGCAGATACGGAAATATCTTCCCGGATATGCGGTCATGTATGATGAAAAAGCAGCTAAGGATTTAAAAGAAAGGGTTGCAGATTTACCGGTTACGGTATTATCAGGCATGGATGGGCTTATGCAGGTATCTGTGCTGGAGGATGCCGATGTTGTTTTAACTGCGGTAGTCGGAATGATCGGTATCAGACCCACTATAGAAGCCATAAAAGCAGGAAAAGACATTGCACTTGCCAATAAAGAGACTCTTGTGACTGCCGGACATATCATTATGCCGCTGGCAAAAGAGAAAAAGGTTTCCATACTGCCGGTGGACAGTGAGCACAGCGCTATCTTCCAGTCCCTGCACGGAGAGCCGGCAAACAGAATGAAGAAAATCCTGCTGACGGCCTCAGGAGGACCTTTCAGAGGAATGACAAGGGAAGAACTGGCGGGAAAAACCGTAAAAGAAGCGCTGAAGCATCCTAACTGGTCCATGGGCAGAAAGATTACCATTGATTCTGCGACTATGGTAAATAAAGGACTTGAAGTGATGGAGGCGGGATGGCTGTTTGGGGCCAGGCCGGAACAAATTCAGGTTGTAGTACATCCCCAGAGCATCATACACTCTATGGTAGAATATGTGGATGGCGCAGTTATGGCGCAGCTTGGCTTACCGGATATGAAGTTGCCGATTCAGTACGCATTGTTTTATCCCGACAGGCTTCCTATGGATGCGCCGGGTATAGATTTCTTCGGGCTGGGGCAGATTACATTTGAAGAGCCGGATTTAGAGACTTTTACGGGATTAAAGCTGGCATATGAAGCTTTTAAGGCGGGCGGAAGCATGCCTACGGTGTTTAATGCGGCCAATGAAAAGGCTGTCAGTCTGTTTCTGAATGAAAAAATCCGGTTTCTGGATATTGCTGACATAATCGGCGAGGCTATGAGCGCGCACCGTGTAATAGCTAATCCTTCTCTGGAGCAGATTCTGGAGACAGAGGCATGGTGTTATGAATTGATTGAGAGCAGGTGTTAATTTGGGAATTATTTTATTTATCGTTATATTTTGTGTGGTTGTTCTGGCACATGAATTCGGACATTTCATTGTTGCCAAGGCAAACGGTATTCATGTGGTGGAATTTTCCCTTGGTATGGGACCCACCATCGCCCATTTTCACAAAGGTGATACGAAGTATTCGCTAAAGCTTCTTCCCATTGGCGGAGCCTGCATGTTCGAAGGTGAAGACGGCATGAATCTTTCTGATGAAGAAGATGAAAATGATGCGGAGGAAGAAAGTGCGGATGCCAACAAAGTCAATGAAGACTTGGGAACATTAGAAAAATCAGGGGCTTTTCCGGATGCATCTGTCTGGGCGAGAATTGCCACAGTAGTGGCAGGACCCATTTTCAATTTTATACTGGCATTTATTTTTTCGGCAATTATTGTGGCGAGCATCGGTTCGGACCTTCCTGTGATAGGCCAGGTCGGCGAAGGAAGTGCGGCTGAAGAGGCCGGTTTGATGGCCGGGGATGAGATTGTGAAAATAAACGGACACAGTATCCACCTGTTTCGGGAGGTTTCCTTGGAAGCAATGTTAAATGAGGGAGAGGAAGTTTCTATTGTTTATAAAAGAAACGGAGAGCTTAGCCAGACGATTTTGAAGCCCAAGTATTCCGAGGAATCGGAACGCTATTATTACGGTATCGCAGGGCAGGCGGGATATGCGAAGTTTGGTGCAGTCGGTGTGATAGAGTACAGCTTTTATGAGGTAAAATACTGGATTGATACGACCATAAAGAGTTTGGAAATGCTTCTGACGGGAAAAGCAGGCGTAAAGGATATGTCGGGACCTGTGGGCATGGTGGATGTAGTGGATGACATTTACACGGAATCGAAACAGGACGGCGCTTATTATGTATGGCTGAATATGTTGAATTTTGCGATTCTGCTCAGTGCCAATCTGGGAGTCCTGAACCTGATTCCTTTTCCGGCGCTGGACGGAGGCAGGCTTTTATTTTTAGTCATTGAGGCAATCCGCAGAAAACCCATACCGCCGGAAAAAGAAGGAGTTTTCCATTTTGTGGGCTTTGCGCTGCTGATGCTTTTGATGGCAGTAGTTATGTACAATGATATTGTAAGACTGATAACAGGAGGCTGACAACTGGCACTGTGATGATAGACCGGAGGGATGTTTGCAATGAAAATATCCGCTCCGGTTCTTATATTTAAAATTTTGTGAAAATTGCTGCCTTGTATTTTGGACAGGGTATGTTTATAATAAATCTATCTTATTGGTACGTTCTGTACCCGTTCTCGTTGGAGGACGATTTTTCCAGGAAAGGATAATAGAATATGGTTTTCGGTTACGTATATGAGACCGGAGCAAGAGAGAGGAATGAAGATGCCCTGCTTTTCAGGAGCAGTCTGTTTGCAGAAGGAGAATTGATTTTTGCAGCAGTTTGTGACGGCATGGGAGGTATGGGAAACGGCATGGAGGCTTCTTCTCTCTGCATCCGGGAAATGGAGACATGGTATGACAGACAGCTGATTCCCTGTATCGGCGGAGCAGGCAAAAAAGCGGGAAATCTGGAAAAGCTGATCAAATCCAAGGGCTTCTGCCTGTACAGGCAGATAAACAGGGCATTATTTGATAAAATGCGGCTTGAGGGAAAGTCTATGGGCACTACGGCCGTTATGTGCATTATTTACAAAGGCAGGTATTATCTGTTTCATTTGGGGGACAGCAGAGGGTATTTGTTGGGGAGGAGATGGGGCTTTTTCTCCGGCAGACAGCTGACAAAAGACCATGGAAATGAAAAAGGGCTTTCCCGGTGCCTGGGGCTGAACAAACAGTGGGAGCCGGATTTTTGTAAGGGCAGGCTGGGAAGAAACGGCATGCTTCTATGCACCGACGGGTTTTGGAGGAAATTGGACCGGCGTATCTGGAAGAAATGCCTGGATAGAAGGAAAATGACCCGGGAACAGGTCATAGGAAAGCGATTAAAAGAAATTGCCTGTTATAACATGCGTATGGGAGAGACGGACAATATTTCCGCCCTTTTTATCGGATAAAATATATAAAGAGTGTGGGAGGTTTTTCGGAAAGGAGTATATGAAGTGGCTGTAAAAGAAACGACAAAAGATACTATCAAAGAAGATGGAGAAACCAGATATGTAAAAAAGCGTATGATCGGGCAGGGAGGAAGGGGAAAGGTATGGCTTGTGGAAAATGTCAATACACAGGTGCTGTCAGTGATGAAGGTATATGGGAATGAAACGGAAGAAGCGGAACGTGAGATTGATATTTTGCGGAAATTCGGCGGAAAAGGAGTCCCCTACCTGCTGGATTGTGTAAAGGAACAGGGCACGACGGGAATTGTCATGGAATATGTGGAAGGAAAAAGCCTTGGATGCCTTTTGAGGGAAAGGAAAATCTGGAATGAAAAAGAGGCCATAACCCTTATTATGAAAGTTGCCGGGATATTGGCAGTTTTTCACAGACAGGTTCCCATGATCATTTACGGGGATTTAAAGCCGGAAAATATTATGGTTACACCGGAAGGAGAGGTTTATTTAATCGATTTCGGTTCCGTTCTTTATGAAGGGGAGAAAGAACGGCGGGTATTTGGTACAAGGGAATATCTGCCCCTTTCAGAAGAAGGAGCCATAAGCGCCTACAGAGATACTTATGGGCTGGGTATCATTTTGTATGAAATGCTTACAGGCAATGTTTTATCAAAAGGGATTATGAATAAAAAGGCAGATATTTCCCATTTGTCCCATGAATGCAGAAGGATTATGCAAAAGGCGGTAAAAATCCATGAAACGGAGGGGTATGCAAGCGGAGGGGAAATGTATGAGGATTTGAAAGCACACAGGGAAAATCTGAGCAAAGAAAGGAAAGGGAGGAAAAAGCCTATGTTCCAAAAGAAAAGAGGAAAAAAGGAAGATTATTTTATCAGCGATCTGAAAAGAATGGTCTGCACAGGCTATACCAGGGGAATCTGTCTGGTTTTGATGAGTCTGGTGATATTGGGAAGCCTATGGAAAGGAATTGAAGTAGAAGGAGCGGAAATGGGACGGCGGACAGAGGAGGAAATGGTAATAGAAAAAGTCGTAGTGAAAATTGATAGCACAAATGACGGCGGAACATGTAAGGAAAAAAAGGAAACCGGGAAAGCCGGACAGGGAACAGAAGAAGAGAAAGAAGGAGAAAAAGAAAACGGAAAAGAAAGTCCAAAAGAAAGCGGGGAGACAGAAATTCCAAGGGATGAGTATGGACGCAAGCTGATTGTAAGAAAGTAAATCTGGTTGACGAAAAGAAAGGAGAAAGCCTATAATAAACCCATGGGAAGGAGAACAGGCTATGAATGAGGAAGCGGCAGTATTTAAAGGATATTTAAGAAGCCTTATGAGACAGCTGAAGGCCTTAAAGGAAGCGCTTAATAAAACGGATTATGAACAGGCGGAAAGGCTTGTGGATGAATTGATAGAAGATACGCAGAAAAATATAGAGGATTAGGAATAACAGGAATCCGGAGAGGACAGCTTTATGCATAGAGAGTATACCAAAACAGTAAAAATAGGAGACCGCATCATAGGCGGCGGTAATCCCATTTTGATTCAGTCAATGACCAATACAAGAACGGAGGATGTAAAGGCTACTGTAGAGCAGATTCACAGGCTTGAGGCAGCAGGATGCGATATTATTCGTTCCACAGTCCCTACACTTGAGGCAGCAAAGGCCTTTAAGGAAATCAAAAAAGAGATTTCCATTCCCCTGGTGGCGGATATTCATTTTGATTATCAGATGGCAATTGCAGCCATAGAAAACGGTGCGGATAAAATCAGGATCAATCCGGGCAATATCGGTGGCAGGGAAAAGCTTAATGAAGTGGTTGCAGCGGCAAAGGAGCGGAATATTCCTATCCGTGTAGGGGTTAACGGCGGTTCCCTGGAAAAAGAACTGGTGGAAAAGTATCAGGGCGTTACTCCTGAAGGCATTGTGGAAAGCGCTCTGGATAAGGTACATATGATTGAAGAGGCGGGCTATGACAATATGGTCATCAGCATTAAATCCTCCAATATTCCCATTTGTGTCAAAGCTCATGAGCTGCTTACAAAGAAGACGGATTATCCTTTACATATCGGTATTACTGAAGCAGGAACTCTGTATGGAGGCAATATTAAATCCTCTGTGGGACTTGGCATCCTGCTTTATGAAGGAATCGGAGATACCCTGCGGGTATCCCTGTCGGGAGACCCGGTAGAAGAAATCAGGTCCGCAAAGACCATTTTGCGTTCACTGGGATTGTATCATCAGGGAATCGAGGTTATTTCCTGTCCTACCTGCGGGCGTACAAGGATTGACTTAATCGGACTGGCAAACCAGGTAGAGGAGATGGTGGCGGATATTCCCCTGAATCTGAAGGTTGCCGTTATGGGCTGTGTGGTAAACGGACCGGGAGAGGCAAAAGAGGCGGATATCGGTATTGCTGGAGGAATCGGCGAGGGTCTCTTAATTAAAAAAGGCGAGATTATCAGGAAGGTGCCGGAAAAGGATTTGTTAAATACATTAAGGGAAGAACTTCTGCATTGGAATGACTGACATATTGGGATTACAGGTGCATGGAGTGAGAAATGCAGGAAAATTGGAGTAATATACA
>CAZZHJ010000116.1:0-7113 GCA_964653815.1 uncultured Lachnospiraceae bacterium | reverse complement strand
GGCGGCGTAGTGGAGAAAACTTTCCGTCCTACTGAAAAATGCCCTCAGGCGCGTATTGATAGAAAAGATATGCAGTACTTATATTCAGACGGCGATTTATATAATTTCATGGATTCCGAGACCTTCGAGCAGATTGCCTTAAATCAGGATGAGATTGGCGATGCCATGAAGTTTGTAAAAGAAAATGAAATGGTAAAAATGTGTTCCCATAATGGTAGCGTATTTGCAGTAGAACCGCCGTTGTTTGTTGAATTGGAAATTACGGATACAGAGCCCGGATTTAAAGGCGATACGGCAACCGGCGCTACAAAGCCTGCCATCGTTGAGACCGGAGCACAGGTTCTTGTACCTTTATTTGTTAATCAGGGGGACAAGATTAAGATCGATACCAGAACAGGTGAGTATTTATCCCGTGTTTAATATGCAGCAAATGTAAGTGTATATCATAATATCAGAGCTTTAGGCAATAGGTACAAATCTATTGCCTTTTTCTTTTCCGAATTCCGGAACAAATCTAAATGAAGTCTGAAACAAATCAAAAAAGACTCAAAGACAAATCTAAAGCAAATCGAAAGGAAATCATTAGGTATGGAAGAAAATAATTTTAATGAATTTACAGCACAGTTAAAAAAAGCATTATATCAAAAATTGGGAAAGGAGATTCGGCTTGATATTCATGAGACTGTTAAGAACAATGGAGTGACTTACCGTGCACTAGCAATTCTCAGAGATGGATGCAATGTTTCGCCTAATATCAGAATTGACGGATTTTACCACTCTTACAGGGAGGGCGTCAGTCTGGATAAAATTGTTGCCGGGATTCTGGAAATTTACCAATACAGCAAACGTGAAAAAATAGACCTCTCATTTTTTACGGATTTTGAAAGGGCAAAGGAGCATATTTTGTTTAAGGTAATAGGATTTGAACATAATAAGGAAAGGCTGAAAGAAATTCCCCACTTCAAATTTCTGGACCTGGCTCTGACATTTTATCTTGGGGTTGACCTGGTGGAACAGGAAGGAAGCAATGCATCTGTACAAATAGAAAGAGAGCATCTGAAACTGTGGGATATAGATGAAGGAAGCCTGTATGACATTGCCATGAAAAATACCCTTCAAAAGATGCCTGTACGGTGTCAGACAATCTGTGATGTTATTCTGGAGATGCTGGAGAAGGACGGAATCAGACCGGACCAGAAAGCCATAGATGAATTTAAGGAAAAGACGGACCGGATGCCCATGTATGTACTGAGCAATCCTAAAAATTATTTCGGAGCAGCGGTAATCTATTATCCGGGAATTCTCAAACAATTAGGAGAGAGGCTGAAGAGTAATCTGATCATTCTGCCCAGCAGCGTCCATGAAATCATTATTGTGCCTGCCAATGGAAACGAAGATAAAGAAGAATTGAATGCAATGATTACCGACATCAACATTCATCAGGTAGCAGCAGAGGAAGTATTATCGGATCATATGTATTATTATGATCTAGAAAAGGATGAACTGAGGATGCCCTCTTAGTAAAATACTAAATAATTAAGAAACGCCAGGCTGGGCCACAGATAGATTCTTCAAGCCCGGCCGCAGCGTTTCGCACCTGCCTGTTTTTAAAATATGGATATTTTATGAAATAACCCTAACAATCTTGTCAAATTATGTGTTTTATGCTATGATATACGAGTTGTAACATTTTTGTAATATATTTGTACCCGTAGTTTAACGGATAAAACAGCTGATTCCGGTTCAGCCGATGGGGGTTCGATTCCTCTCGGGTACATCTGGCGAAAATGCAAAGAAAGGATAAAAGAATGAGTGATATGCCCAAGAAACCAATAGATGGCTTAAATGGTTTGATAGAAAAGATAAAAACAGATGAAAAAGTACGTTATGGAGTAATCGGCGGTGTGCTTGCATTGCTTTTGCTCATCATTATTATTGTATGTGTGTCCTGTTCCGGACGTGAAGATGAACAGGAGAATCCAGAAAGCGATGTTTCGGTTCCGGAAAATGTTCCGGGAACGGAGCAGCCGGGGACATCAGAGGAAAGTGCTGATGACGCTATCCGTCAGCTGGTGGATACTTATTATAAAGCTCTTGAGACAGGTGATTCTGCTACCATAGTCGCTGTAAAGGCTAATGTTACCGAGGAAGAAAAGATGCGTCAGGAAATAAAGGCGCAGGATATCGAGCATATAGATAGTGAAGTGGTTTTCATTAGACCGGGTGTGACAGATGGAACTTATGTCGTATTTGTATATACTAATACGAAGTATGTGAACATAGAAACAATGGCGCCGGGATTCTCGGCAACCTATGTTTCTACAAGGGAAGACGGAAGCCTGTATCTTGACAGCAGTGTGGATGAAACAATCAAGGAATATGTGGTACAGGTCGCTGCCGAGGAAGAAATTGCTAATTACTATGATCAGGTATTGACAAACTATACCAATGCACTTGCTGCAGACGCAGAGTTGAAACTTTATATAGAAAATCTGAATCAAAAGCTGGATGATGCAATAGCGGCAAGGCAGCAGGAACAGCAGGAACAGGCAAGTGCAGAGCAGCCGGCTCAGGAAGCTGCAGCAATGCCTGTTAATGAGACCGTTAAGACAACCTCCAAGGTGAATGTACGTGCTTCTGACAGTGAAAATGCAGATAGGCTGGGACAGGTTGATCTGGGTACTACCCTTACAAGATATGAAACGAGGGAGAATGGCTGGAGTAAGATTGATTACAACGGAAAGGAAGGATTTATAAAGTCCGAATATCTAGAAGTGCAGGGAACTAACGAAACAGCGGAAGCAGGCGGGCAGGCACAGCAGGAAGCACCTGCACAAGCTGATAATAATGCGGTGAGCGGTAAGGTAACGGCATCAAGTAGTGTAAGAGTGCGTTCGTCGGCTAATGATGCTTCTTCCGACAATATTCTCGGAACTCTTTATCCGGGAGAGAGCTGCGACCTGATTATGGAGCAAGCAGATGGTTGGTGTCGTGTGAAATACAATGGTAAGACAGGTTATGTGAAGACAGAATTTGTAGAAATTCATTAAAAAGTAAAATACGGGAGCTGTTGTGGACAGGAAGGCTTGTGTAAGTTTTCTGTCTGCAGCAGCTTTCTTTTAAAATGAAGGAGGAATTTTTATGGCAAAGTTGAAAGTGGGTATTTTGGGAGCAGGAAGGATTGCGGCTATTATGGCAGATACCATTTCCAAGATGAAAACAGCGGAGTGCTATGCCGTGGCATCTAGAAGCATGGAAAAGGCGTTAGAGTTTGCTTCGCTCCATAAAGTGACAAAACCCTTTGGCAGCTATGAAGAAATGTTAAATGACAAAGATTTGGAACTGGTCTATATTGCCACACCACATCCTTTTCATTTTGAACAGGCAAAAATGTGTATTGATGCGGGTAAGCCTGTCCTCGTAGAGAAGCCTTTTTGTGTCAATGCAAAAGAAGCGGAAGAGTTGCTTGCTTATGCAAAGGAAAAGAAAGTCTTTATTTCCGAGGCTATGTGGATTCGTTATATGCCCATGTATGAAACAATTTTGAAGCTTCTAAAGAGTGGCGTTATCGGTGAACCCAGAATGATCACAGCCAATCTTGCCTATCCCATGCTTCATAAGGAACGTTTGTTAAAACCGGAATTAGCAGGCGGCGCACTTTTGGATGTGGGAATTTATCCTTTGAATTTTGCGGATATGGTAAACAAATCCCCTATAAAGGATATCCAGTCTGTTGCAGTTATGACGGCTGATGGAGTGGATGCCCATGACAGTATAACCATCCGGTATGAGGACGGTAGCATGGCAGTTTTAAACACATCCATGCAGACAGTCAGTGACAGGAAGGGTATCATCCAGGGGACAAAGGGTGTGATGATTATTGAGAATATCAATAATTTTGAATCCATAGCGGTATATGACCAGAATTATAAAAGGATTTCCTTCAAAAAGGCTCCAAAACAGATCAGCGGTTATGAGTATGAAATAGAGGCGTGTAAAAAGGCCTTGAAGCGCAGAAAGAAAGAGTGCGACCAGATGCCCCATGATGTCATTATGAAAATGATGAAACAGATGGACCTTATTAGGGAACAGATTGGACTGGTCTATCCCTTTGAGAAGGAATAGGTATTGAAACATCAGTTTTCTGCGTTTTTTGGTAAAATTGTATAAATTTTATCCGGAAATTTTTTGGATTCTTTAAAAATTTTTTCTTGTCCATATAAAGGGGACGTTATATAATAAAACTTGGGCAAAAGGCCCGGTTGGTATATTTTAACAAGAAGGAGGACATCATCAATGTCATATGTAGACGAGGTATACAGCCTGGTTGTGGAAAAGAATCCCGCACAGCCGGAATTCCATCAGGCGGTAAAAGAGGTTTTAGAATCTCTGAGAGTAGTAATTGAAGCAAATGAGGAAGCATACAAAAAGGACGCTTTACTGGAGAGAATTTGTACTCCCGAGCGTGTAGTTATGTTCCGTGTTCCCTGGGTGGATGATAAGGGACAGGTTCAGGTAAATAACGGTTTCCGTGTACAGTTCAACAGTGCAATCGGACCCTACAAAGGAGGCTTGAGATTCCATCCTTCCGTAAACTTAGGTATTATCAAGTTCTTAGGCTTTGAGCAGATTTTCAAGAATTCCTTAACAGGACTTCCTATCGGCGGCGGTAAGGGCGGATGCGATTTCGACCCTAAAGGCAAATCCGACAGAGAGGTTATGGCATTCTGCCAGAGCTTTATGACAGAGCTTTACAGACATATCGGAGCTGATACAGACGTACCTGCCGGAGATATCGGTGTAGGCGGAAGAGAAATCGGCTTTATGTTCGGTCAGTATAAGAGAATCCGTGATACATATGAAGGCGTGCTGACAGGCAAAGGCCTGACCTACGGCGGTTCTTTAGCGAGAACAGAAGCAACCGGTTATGGTCTGTTATACTTAACAGAAGAAATGTTAAAGTGCAACGGCAAGGATATTGCAGGTAAGACAATCGCAGTTTCCGGCGCAGGAAATGTTGCAATCTACGCAATTCAGAAAGCACAGCAGTTAGGCGGAAAACCTGTTACATGTTCCGATTCCACAGGCTGGATTTATGATCCCGAAGGCATTGATGTTGCTTTATTGAAAGAAGTAAAAGAAGTAAAGCGCGCACGTCTGACAGAGTATGCTGCTGCAAGACCCAGCGCAGAGTATCATGAAGGCAAGGGCGTATGGAGCGTAAAATGTGATATCGCACTTCCTTGTGCAACACAGAATGAGTTAAGCCTTGACGATGCAAAACAGCTGGTAGCTAACGGCTGCTTCGCAGTTGCAGAAGGCGCTAACATGCCTACAACCTTAGAGGCTACAGAGTACTTACAGAAAAATGGTGTTCTGTTCTGCCCTGGTAAAGCTTCCAACGCAGGCGGCGTTGCAACAAGCGCACTGGAGATGAGCCAGAACTCCGAAAGACTGAGCTGGACCTTTGAAGAAGTAGACGCTAAATTAAAGGGAATCATGGTTAATATTTTCCATAACTTAGATGATGCGGCTAAGAAATACGGCAAGGAAGGCGACTACGTAGCAGGCGCTAACATTGCAGGCTTCTTAAAGGTTGCTGAGGCTATGAAGGCTCAGGGTATTGTATAAGAAATTGCTTTTAAGATAAAGATTATGATGGAGAAGTCCTATAAACATTGCGTTTATAGGACTTTTACCTTTTAAAAGGCTGACATGACAATCAATTTCTGGTATAATCATTATGATTGGCATTTACTGCTTTTCGCAGGATAGGATAGAAGCAGAAGGGAAGAACGACAAAATGTTTAAAATAAATGTGAGGAACGGAAAACGAATCATTGCCCTGTTGGTATGTTTTTTGCTTCTCTTACCCAATAGTGTGGCATATGCGGCAGAACAGGAGAATAACAGGACGGTAAGAGCGGGTGTTTTTTATTTTGACGGCTACCACATGGAAGATGAGGACGGTAATCTTATGGGGTATGGTGTGGAATTTTTGGACCTTGTTTCCCAATATTCACATCTGAACTTTGTATTTACCGGATATGACCAGTCATGGGAAGATATGCTTACTATGTTGGATAACGGAGAGATTGATGTGGTAACTTCCGCAAGGAAAACACCTGAGAGGGAAGCAAAATATGCGTTCTCGCTTCCCATTGGAAGAAACAGCACAATTCTGTCCGTCCGGGCAAATGACACCCGTCTGATTTCCGGCGATTATTCTACCTATAAAGGTATCACAGTGGGCGTTGTGCCGGGAAGCAGCCAGAATGAGAGTCTTGCTGAGTTTGCAGAGGAGAAAGGCTTTTCTTATCAGACAGTAGAGTATGCAGATGTGGACAAGATGGCGGAGGATTTGCAAAACGGAAATATTGACGCCATTCTTTCCAGTAATCTTCGCAGAACGAAAAATGAAAAAACGCTGGATACCATTGAAACGGATTATTTTTATGCTATTGTCAGAAAAGGCGACAAAGAACTGCTTGATGAAATCAATTATGCCATTGACCAGATGAATATCAATGAAGGAGACTGGACAAACAGTCTGTATTACGAATATTACGGAAGAACCGAAGACGCTGCTTTTTCCTTTACCGACAGGGAACTTGCCTATATTCAGGATGTAGTTTCCGGAAAGAAAAAGATAACGGTTACTTCCATGGCAGACAGGAAGCCTTATTCTTATGTGGAGGACGGAGAATTAAAGGGAATTCTGCCGGAATATTTTGCAGGACTTATGGAGCTTGCAGGACTGCCTTATGAGATTGAGGTGCCGGATGACCGGGCAGACTATTATAATATTGCAAACAGCAACAGTGTGGATGTAGTCATTGACTGGCGGGAGTTCGAGTCCAATGGGGAGGAACATCTGAACAGCGGATTTTATACCGACGCCTATATGAGCACAGGTATGGCTCTGGTTACCAGAAAGGATTTCAGCGGTAAGATTTCCTCTGTGGCAGTGGCAGATGTACAGGGCGATATGCCCATAGAGAAAGACCTTATAGGAGATGCCAGGGTTTTGAGCTATCCCACAAGGGAAGAAGCTTTGGAAGCCGTTCTTAAAGGAGATGCGGATGCCACATATGTTTATACCTATACGGCGCA
>CAZZHJ010000115.1:0-7136 GCA_964653815.1 uncultured Lachnospiraceae bacterium | reverse complement strand
GATCATCTCAATGTCCAATGTTGCTGCTTTCTTTAACAGCATCTGCACCTGCATACCGTATTTTCCGACAATATTGAAATAATAGCGCCTTGCCTCGCATGTCCAGTCCTCATCTGTATCCAGAGTGCCGAATTTACCAAAGCCGTCTGCCGAAAAGAGAATTTTTTCTTTCTTTTCATAGGTAACCATAACCTCCGGCCAGTGCACCATGGGCGCCATATAGAAAGTAAGGGTATGCTCTCCTAAGGAAAGTTCCTCCCCTTCCGCTACTACAACCTTATTTTCCTCTAAGTCCACATTAAAAAACTGGGAAATCATGGGAAAGGTCTTGGCATTCCCCACAATCTTTGTCTGAGGATATTTTTCTATAAATTTACCGATTAAAGCGCCGTGGTCCGGTTCCATATGGGAAACAACCAGGTAATCAGGCGTTCTTCCCGCCAGTTCTCTTTCCAGATTGGCAAACCACTGTTCCTCCACCCTTTTATCGGCAGTGTCCATAACTGCAATCTTTTCATCCAAAATCAGGTAGGAATTGTAAGAAACTCCATGAGGCACCTGATACTGACTTTCAAACAAATCAATGTCTCTGTCATCCGCTCCGATATACTTTACTGCATCGCTTATCATCATTTCTTTCCTCCGTTTCACTCAGCACAAGGCGGCTTCTTTATAACATGCCCCTATTTTGACGTTCCATTCCAGTCGAGGCTCTTTGTCACAATATCTGCATTATACCATTAATAAGGGGCTCTTTCAATTTATTCTTATAAAACATTTTGCTCCATTATTTCTGATACATATTACCTTCTTAAAAGATACCCGCCCACTATTACCATTGGCACCAGAAAACAGCAAACCACAGGCACTAGGATATTTCCTGCGGAAAATGTGTGCATAAATACACCTGCAAAAGCTATTTGGCAGATTACCGCCGTCCCTGCCATTTTCAGACAAAGCTTTAAGAGTTTCCTTACCCTGTATATTTTAAGCTGGCGGCGGGAAACGGGAAGCTGCCGCAGCACTTCATAAACATCCCTTATCTTTCCTTCCGCCCTGAAGCTTAAGTATCTTCCCAGATATACTTCCACACCGCTCAGTTCCATACAAAGCATGATCAGAAGCGGCGTGTAATCCCCCTCCCACATCTGGAAGGGCATAATGTACAGAAACATTGCCAGAACAAACATAATACCTCCTACAAGGCACAAGAGATAATAGTCCGGATACCATATTTTTTCCTCTGCAAAAAAATGCTCCAGCAGCGTCTGTTGTTTTTTGTCCAGAAATCCGTTTTCATTCATAAGCGTTTCTCCCCGTTATCTTTTATTTCCCCTACAACCTCAGGGCTTTCTCCAAATGCAATCAGCCTGCCTTCCTTAAGCACTCCCGCATAATCCGTATTGATTTCCGTCTCCGACAGAATATGGCTGGTCAACAGAACAGAAGCTTTCTCATCCTTTATAAGCTGCCGCATCATATCAAAAAACTCCCGTCGGAATACTGGATCCATTCCCGCAGTCACTTCATCCAACAGGTACAGACATGGGTCATGGGCAATGGCAAATGCCAGCTGGAACTTATACTTTTCTCCCTGAGACATTTTCCGATAAACTTTCCCCGACGATACCTTCCACTTATCCATGACCGCCTCAAATTTTTCCATGGAAAACTCATCATAGAATGCGCCCAGAATCTTTGCGTTCTGTCGGCATGTACATTCTCCAAAAAAGCTGTTGTCCGAAGATACAAGCCCTACTTTATTCATGATAACGGCATGGTTTTTTATAATATCCTCACCGTCCACGCAGATGCGTCCTTCGTACCGGGCATTTTCCTTTATAATATATTGAAAGAGTGTGGTTTTTCCCGCGCCGTTCTTTCCTGTGAGCCCGTAAATAAATCCGGGCATCATTTCAAAGCTGATATCTTCCAGATGAAATTTACGCCCTTTTCCCGTTACATGTTCAAATGATAATACAGGAACCGCCATGTTAACCCTCCTACTGCAAAATTTTTTATTATTTCCACAAGGCTTCTGCCATTTCCGTGAATTCCCTGCATCCAAGTCCTGCCTGTTTGGCTTCATCTATGATTTCTCCCAGACGTTTCTCAAGCATCATCAACTGCTTTTCCTTCAGGTAATCCGTATTGTACTGGCAGACATAAAAGCCCTTTCCCGCCACGGACCGGATAAGTCCTTCCTTTTCCAGTTCTTCATAAGCCCGTTTGGTGGTAATGACGCTTACGCTTAAGTCTGCTGCCAGCGCCCGGATAGAAGGCAGCGCTTCTCCCGCCTGAAGTTCGCCGGTCACAATGGCATTTTTCAATTGATTGACAATCTGCTCATAGATTGCAAGAGTTCCCTGGGGAAGAATTGTTATTTTCATGCTGTTCTCCTCTGCCATGCTTCATAATCAACTGCATCATTCAGTCTCTGTTTTACATATCTGCGATACTTTATCGCCATAGGAAGCTGTATGATCACAAATATTCCAAAGAGCACCAGTTTCACAATGATATCCGTATCCGCCATTTCATCCGTCACAACAGCCGTTTCAATAATGTTGGAAATAAGGGCTGTGGCTATCATCAATATCTGAAGCAGCTGTTCCTTATTCGTCTGGTTACTCTCCCTGTTTCCTTCGGAAGATACCAGAACCGCTATAAGAAAATCATTTAATAAAATCTGTGTAATTGAAAAAATATCGCAATGGGAAAAAGGAGTGATAAAACCTACTCCCATGAGAGCAACGAACATATGGATTCCCAGACCGAAATAATAAATACCATAAATGTATTTTTTCCGCTCATCCCTGGTCATGGGACACAGATACAACATCTTATCCAGCCCAGGGCTTCGCAGCAAAACATCCAAACAACTCAATCCCATAGGCAGAAATATCCCTATAAAAGCCGCTATATACTCCCACCGAAAATTTACATTCACACTTACTGCTATCAGTATGGCAATAAAATAGGACAGCAGAAACGCTCCGTCAGTTTTTCTCCCTTTCAGGCGGCTTATCTTATATGCGCCAAAATATCCCTTTATCATATTCTCCATCTTATCCGCCTCCACCCACTTCGTACTCTTCTATCCATCTTTCCTTCTGGTATAAAAATACATAAATTCTTCAATGGAAGGATATGCAACCTGAAGCTCCCTGTCATAATGATTTAACCGGCTGTGGGCTACTAACGCCTTTGCTCCGTAGCTGTTTTCCTCCATATGAATGATTTTTTCCTTATGCAAAAGTTTAATCTTATAGGCTTCTCCCGAAACCATACGGTAGCTGTCGCGGAATGTCTCAATATCCCCGGCAAAAATCTGTTTCCCTTTTTCCAGATAGATGAGATAATCCGCCATGCAGTCCAAATCTTCCGTCAAATGAGTTGCCAACACCACGCTTCTGCTGCCGTCTGCAATAAATTCCTTTAATATTTTGAAAAACCGTTCCCTGAATTCAGGGTCGAAATTTCCCGTAGGCTCATCCAGAATCAGAAGTTTTGCATCATGGGATAGGGCAAAGGCAAACTGGCATTTTAGTTTCTCGCCCTTTGACAGCCTGCCGAATTTTCTGTTTTTCTCCAAGCCGAACAGTTCCAGATAGCTTTCCAAGACCTTTTTATCATAAGCATCATAATATCTGCCGTAAGCATCCCCATTCTGTATAAGGGTAAGGGACGCATCAAAAAGTTCTTCTGTCAGTACCGTACCAATTTCATTATGAATCCGCTTTTCATCATTTGTATAGGTCATGCCGTCAATCAGCAGTTCTCCCTCATCGGCCTGATACAGTCCTAAAAGCAAATGTAAAAGAGTGGTTTTTCCTGCGCCGTTTTGCCCTATGAGGCCACAGATATAACCTGTGGGAATGGTAAAGGACAGCTTATCCAGCTGGAAATTTTTTAATTTTTTTGAAAGCTCTTTTACTTCAATCATGATGTGTCTTCTCTCCGCTTTCTGATTTTGGATTTTCTTTTTGCGTTTTATTGTGTTTATATACTGTATATAACTATATATACAGTATATGTATGGATATGTCAAGAAGATTTGTATTTTTTATAATTCCATTATTTTACATCATAAAAGGCCGTGCCAAAGCACAGCCTTACAGTAATACAATTACCAAGATTCACTTGGGAAACATTCGGTTTTTCTTTTAATTTATCTCCTATCAGATTTGCAGACTATAGACATAATCGTCCATGAAATATCCTGCGCCGATATCGTTCTTCTCCGTCCGGATTACTTGAAAACCGAGTTTTTCATAGGCATAAATTGCGCTGTTATTTCGGTTCACATTCAGCTCGATGGAAGACAGTCCGGCTTTGCGGGCATTCTCAACCACGAAGTCCAGCATTTGTCTCGAATATCCCTTCCCTCGCTTTTCTTTGTAAAGATACAGTTTACTCAGGTACATAGCCTTCTCTCTGGGATAGAATGCGAGAAAGCCGATTCTTTCTCCTGCATCATAAACAAAATAATACTGATAGTCATGTTCCAGCTGTTCTCTAATGGCATCCTCGGTCTGGAATTTTTCTATCATATAATCATTCTGCGCCTTGCCGATAATCGGATCAAAATGTTCCCGCACAATTTCCGTTGCCATGGCAGACATTTCTTTCATGGCATTTTTATCGGAATGGCTTAACTTTTCAAATTCCACAATTTTGCCTCCATCTGACAATGGCGATTAACACCGCCATATCGTATCAGCTGTTAAATGCGCTGATATTTTCCTCATTCAAAGTAAAGTCATAGTAATTCAAATCTTCTCTTTTGGTCCATCCGATTTCTTTCCAGAAAGCATTTCCGATGTCGTTTTTAGTAAAAGCAATCAGGGAAACTTTATTGATTTTCTCTTTCTTTAAGGCTTCCATGGCAAAGACTACCATGCTTTTGCCGATGCCCTTTAACCTGTGCTCCGGGTCCACACACACATGATACATGCAGCCCCTTCTTCCGTCATGTCCGCAGAGAATGGCTCCTATAATTTTGCCGTCTTCCTCCGCCACAACGCTGATGCCGGGATTTCTGTTTAAGAAACGCTCCACACCTTCTTTGGAATCGTCTATGCTTCGAATGGCAAAGCCTTTTATCTTCATCCACAGTTCATATACTTTTTCATAGTCATCTAATGTCATTGCACGAATCATTTGTTTTTTATTCCTCCGATTTTTGATTATAACAGCCATGGCACGGAAATTGCCTTCTGCCATGGCTGTTATTGCTACATCTGGTGCCTTACAACCTGGTACTCGTCGTCTAACTGGTAGTAGGGGCATTCTTTATAGCTGCCGCTTAAAAAGCGGCTCATTTCGTCTTCGTCAAGATTACAGTCGCAGCAATAGCATTCGTAATCTTCGTCGTATATGTAGTTTACGCAAGTGTCACAGCGGTCGGACATAAGAGAGTCTCCTTTATAATGATTGTTCCTTTTTGGCTATCAGAAGGAATCTGTGCGTTCTGCCTTTTATGATTCCATCCTTCTCTAACCGTTCTTGAATATTAAGTAACTGCTCTAGGTTGTTTTTAACCGAGAAGTTTGGGAATTCCCATTCAATGACCCGGGCAAACCAGACGAGGGCGCCTGTATCATTGAATCTGATTGTACCAAATGTCTCACAGCTGTCAAGTATAGAAAAGTTGTTTTCCTCAAACTCACGGGCAAACAGGTCAAGGTGTTGTTTGGGGAAGGGCAGCTTGGGGGGAACTGCATAAAGCTGTTCTACCAAATCTCTGTCGTTTAAAGCTCCCACCTGTTCTGTGATGAAAATTCCGCCGGGTTTTAGTACACGGTTTATCTCTTTAGGATTACATGCTCCGTGCCGGTTGATGATGATATCAAACTTTTCATTAGGAAAGGGCAGGGAGATGTTAGCGTTGGCTTCTTTAAAGTCAATTCCTAATGGGGATAAGGTTTTGCTACAAAGCTGTACGTTGGGCGGATAGGCTTCCGTGGCACCGGTCCTGTTATAGGGATGGCCTAAGGACAGGAGAAATTCTCCGCCGCCTGTGTCTATGTCCAATATGTAAGCATCCGGTTTCAGAGCTTGCCTGACGATTGCTTCATAATCCCATGGCAAGTCGTCTTCCACTTCATATCTTCCTTGTATGTGAGAAAAATCCCAGCCCCTTATGTGGGCAGCTGCTTCTTCTTTTAACCAGTTTTCTATTAAATTTTCTTTCTTCATTTTAACTACTCCTTTTCGTATTTTTTGTTTACGATACGGTGCAGCTAACTGATAACATGGTCTATACTCGATGCAATCTGCTATCAGATTTATCACTGCACCGAGCTGTTATCTCGAATATGATACATTTGATTTTACTCCTTCCTACATCGGCGTTCCCACTTCAATCAGGTTCCCATCCGGGTCATAAAAGCGAATTACCTTTTGTCCCCAGGAATGGGTCATTAACTCATTGACATATTTTATTGGCGGTTTATAAGCGGCCAGCTTCTTAGCAAAGCTCTCTATATCTGCTTCTTCAAAATAAAGCTCGCTGGCATTGTTTTCCGGCAGGATATCCTTCCCTGTAAACTTCCTCCAGATAGCCTCGTCCTGCAAAACCAGACCTTCCGTCAATATGACATTTCCGTCATTATCCAGAATCACTTCAAGGCCGAATAAATCCTTATAGAATCTTTTTGACCGCTCTATGTCTTTTACAACAATCAGCACATTTTTCAATTTCATTGCTTTCTCTTCCCTCGATTAACATATATTGAAGTCATGTAAAAAACGGCAAAACGTTCGTTCTCTATCTCTTGCAGTTTCATAATACGGTAAGCCGTATTTTTTACATTGCTCTTTCATGTAGACGCTTTGTTCCACAATATACACTGCACCCTCTCGAAGTTCTTCATCCGATTTGTAAAAGGTATAATCTTTTTCTGTGTCATATTTTTTTTGAATTGCAAACCGCTCTTCCGGCGTCACGTCAGACGTAATAAAATAGACAATTTCACAGTTTGCTCCTTGGATATATTTCATATAATCCTCCGGCAAAAGCTGGTACATATCCAACACCATACCGGGTTTAAACTCATCGTATTCGCCACTGTCCAACATTGCCCGAACAAAAGGCGCCATCTTACCGCTAATTAAGTGTAATGTATCCATAG